>JBGQIT010000180.1:0-6128 GCA_041498575.1 Gemmatimonadaceae bacterium | reverse complement strand
GTTGCGCTGAGGCCGGATGTGGCGAGTAGACGCCAATAAACCTGATTCGCGTCCCTACCAGGACTCGATCGGCAGGAACGTCGACGTCGGCGATTCGGTCTCCACCAGCTTGATTCGCGCATGCGGGTGTGTCGACAGAGTCAGCTTGAGCGATCGCGTTCGGGTCGTCGGCGAACTGGCCCGAGTGCAACCGAGCGTCGCGAGAATCGCGGCGAATACTAGAACGATGGACGAGCGTGTCGCGATGTTGAGTTTCCTCACTTCTTCTCCGAACCAGAGTTGCGGGAAACTTCGCCCAGGGGCGTCAGAGAGCCGTCAGGGTCAGAGGGGACCAACGACCTCGTAGCATCGCTACCGTCAGATCCGCGGGGAAGGATCGTGGTATTGCCCGGCCTGTTGGCCCGACATACGTTTAGAAGAGGCCCTCGGGCTCGCACGGGATTCAAATCACCAGCCCGTGTTTTCACTTCCGGTTCCTGCGGAAAGGTTCAGGCGCTCCTGGCGACGCCGGGCAAGCGAGAGCGAGGATCGAGATGGCGGATATGCAATCGGCCGCGGCCACCAAGCTGCCTCCCACAAAACCCTCCCCCATTCCTGACGAGACCGCACGCCTTTTTCAGGTCGCGCTTCACGACGTCGTCAGAAGCAGTGCCCTGTCGATGGCCGAGCTGCGCGAGTGCGTAAAAGCCTGCGTCTGCTTTCTCAGGGATTCTCAAATAGGCCCCGCGCAGATGATCATCAGCATGAAGGCATGCGCGAAAGAGGGCAATCGCCGCTACCCGATGGTCCTCAACGAACACGAATTGTCGAACGCGGATTTTCTGATGGAACAGATCATCAAGTGGTCGATCGTCGAGTACTATAAAGACGCGTAGCACAAAGACGCGTAGTACGTATCAAAGCGCGTGTCCGGGCAGTGCGTTACACACCAGAATGCAATCGATCCCGCACGTGCAACAACAGCAGGGGCGCTTCTGGCGACGCCTCATCTCTTACAAGGCGCCGCAGATGTCACGTTCAGAGGATGGAAAGCCCCATCCACTTCCTGAAGAGCTGGATCGCGCTCTTCGCCGAGCAACCGACCGGACCCTCGTCGCGCTTACCTCGCTGCGAAAGGCGGTGCGCCAGCACGTTCACGATGAGCGGGACCGTGGTACCTCGCTTCCGCAGATCGAGCTCGAGCTGCGGGCGATCATTGCGCGTGTGCTGAAGGATGCGGAGGGCAGGGAGAGCGTCGACGGAGAGCGCGAGACCCTCGCCACGCAGATGCTCAAGTGGAGCAAGGGCTTCTACAACCAGCAAGACTAGCTTATCCTCGCACGCATGATGACAAGGTTGGCTTACGCTGCCGCTGCCTGTCTGGTGTCAACGCTCAGCGCGACTTCCTCCCCAGCGCAGGGCTATCCGTTCAGTCAGAGGGGCAGTGTCACGCAGAATGTCGCGTTCACTGCGATCGCGGTATCGTACGGACGCCCTGTTGCGCGCGGACGAGCGCTCTTCGGTGCCCTCGTCCCGTGGGACAGCGTGTGGCATCCGGGAGCGGATTCAGCGACGCGGGTCACGTTCAGCCGGGACGTGATAGTAGAAGGGAAACCACTCCACTCAGGCGAGTATTCGCTCTGGCTCATCCCGCGCGAGCACGCGCCGTGGACTGTCATTTTCAGCCGAGCGGCGCACGTGTTTCATAAACCGTATCCTGGTTCCAGGTTCGATGTGCTCCGCGTGGATGTGACGCCGCAGCCGGCTTCGCAAATGGAGTCGTTCGCGATCTACTTCCCATCGGTGCTTCGTGACGAAGCCGAGATGCGTCTCCACTGGGGCACGACCGGTGTTCCGATCCGCATCAAGGCTCCGTTTCAGCCCCACGATTAGTGAGCTCGCGGTTCGTATCCGGACCGCTCCGGGCACTGTCGAGATGGCAGCAACAGAATGGCCCGAACAGCGACCGATATTAATGGCTTCTTAGCGTTGCAGCACGCTCCAGGGACGGGTCCTTACAGTGAGGAACATCGCACAGAAAATTACCCTCCCGGAGCACCTTGTTATGCAGCGCAACGACAGAGGCTTCACGCTCATCGAGCTATTGATAGTTGTGGTCATTATCGGCATTCTCGCGGCGATCGCGATTCCGAAGTTTGCGAGCACCAAGGACAAAGCTTACGTCGCGGCGATGAAGTCGGATCTCCGCAATCTCGCCACCTACGAAGAGCAGTACGCTGCCGACAACAATGGCGCGTACTTCGGCGGCAGTGCGACCATGGCCGCGCCCCTACAGGGCTTCACCCCATCGCAGAACGTAACGATCAACGTCACCGTCGTTGCCGGTCCCCCGACGAGCTGGACGGCCACCGGCACGCACTCGCAGAGCGCCAAGACCTGCGACAGCAACATCACGGCGGTCGGTGTGATCACCTGCACCTGACCTAAAGCAGCTGCACCTGAAAAGCCACCTGCCCGGAGCCATCAGCTTTAAGCCGATAGCCCCGGGCAGGTAGTCTTCCGTTGTAGTTACAGTCCGTAAGAGTGTTCAGCGCCGTACGTTGGGATCGTTGATTCCGCCGCTGGTAGTTCCAGTTCCCGATGCGGCGCGAGCGCGATCGTCAGCGGCGGTCGCGGTACCCGTGCCGCGATTACCGGGCGAGTTCGTGGAAGACGACGCGTAGGTCTCACGTATCACGGTACGATCCCGTCCGCGGAAAAGCGCGACCAGGATGAGCAGCACCACTACGACCGCCGCGATGATGCCCCACGTTCCACCCGGAAAGGTTCGGGTCGTCGTCGTGACGTCAGTGGCCGTGGTGGTGATTGATCCGTCCGTTGTCGTTGGGGTCGCCGCCGTGCCCGTAGTGGTGGGCTCCGTCCCCTGTGTCGTCGGAGCTGGTTGCTGTTGGTCGACGCCCGTTGTCGCGGCAGGCGGCGTGGTTTGGGCGTTCGTGTTCTGAGCGTAGCTACTGACGGCGAACAGGGATAATGTCACCCCCGCCAATCCTGCGATCAGTTTAAAGCGCGCGTTAGACATGTTCACCTCGAGTGGAGTGTTCGCCCATTGGGTTCAACTGGGCATGTCAGAGATTGGCATGACTCACGCCAGCCGAGCCGAAACAGCAGAGCTTTTCTCGGCTCGCGACTTTGGGTTAAGCCCGCTTAAATGAGATTGCCGGGGCGCGGGAAGTGTAAGGCCGGCTACCGCCGGAGACGGCTCTTCATTTCCACACGAAGGTCGCGACCGATCCAGCCGGCAAAGTGTACGCGAATGCTTCGTTTCGCGGATAAGGCGCAGCTTGAGAGAAAGATGCCGGTCCCCAACGAAGTCCAAACAAAGTCTCCGCTTTCCCGGCGTTGAGGACGATCACTACTTTCGTGCCGTCCTCGTTTCGAAAAGCGACACTCGACAAGGTTGAATCGCTGCTCGACGCGAGTCGGTGCGCGCCAGGGTGAACGAATTTGCTGGCGTGCGCGAGCGCGTAGTACTCCACATTCCGGGTGTATTTGCCCGTGGCGGAATTGATAGTGACCACGCCACGACAATTTCCGCAGCCGCCGAGGTGCGGGCCGTAATTCTCGTCCAGCGCGAGATTCCAGAGCAAAACCCCGCGCCCCCAGTTCCGCGTCGCACCGATGATCAGCGTTTGAACGAACCACTTGAGATTGTCGGCGAACTTCGGACTCCACTCACCACCTGAGCACTCCGTGAAATACGCATCCTTTTCGGGATACGCGTCGTGAACGGCCGATTGAGCTGAGACGTCGCCCGCGTAGCAGTGCCAGGCTACGCCTGGACGTACTTGCGAGCGTTCGGGTCGGCGAGGACATCGAGCGGCTGCTGCGGAAGATCCCAGTTGTGATCCCAGTCCCAGATCAGTGTGTGGATTCCCGCGCGAGCGAAGCGTGGGCCCAGATGATCGCCGATGACGCGCGCTCTCGCCGCGGGATCGAGACGCATCCCGGGATAATTGGCTGGCTCGTAATTCGGTTCGTTCTGAAGCGAGATCGCGTAGACCGGCACGCCTTCCGCCTCGTAAGCGCGAACGAATTTCACGAAGTAGTCGGCGAAGGAATCGTAGAACCTGGGCAGCAGCGTTCCCGCAATCAGGCTATTGGTGGATTTCATCCAGCCGGGCGCGCTCCACGGGCTCGCCATCACCTTGAGCCGCGGATTGATCGCCAGCGCTCGGCGAATCAATGGCAGCTTTACCGCACGATCGGTCTCAATCGAGAAATGTTCGAGCGTGGAATCGGTTTGGCCGCCGGGCACGTCGTCGTAGCTGTAGTGACGCATCGAAAAATCCGATGCGCCCATCGGCACACGCATGAAACTCAGCCCGATTCCATTGTCGCCGCCGAAGAGATCCTGGAGCAGCGCTTCTCGATCCGACGCCGACATTCTGTTGATCAGATAGGCCGAAGCATCTGTCATAGCGGCGCCGAAGCCGATCACCTGCTGATACGACTTGTCCGGATCGACAGCAATTACGGAGAGCCACGGAGACAGATGCGCATTGTACCCAAGACCAATGTTGGGCTCGCGAGCGAGAAGCTTGGTCTGGTCGCCTTTCGTCAGCCACACCTGGATTGGCCGAATCTCCTCCATTCCCATAGGGACTACGCCTTCTCTCCTGGGGGCCGGCGTCTCTGTCTGCTGACGACATCCCGCGAGGGCGGCGAGCGTGGCGAGTGCGGCAGCCGCGCGCAGGCTTTGTCTCGTATTAATGCGGAGCACAATCTTATCTCATTGAACGGAGTTAACGGGCAATTCTGGAACCAACCGCCTGCGTTGCGCCATCTGAAGTCCGGATATACAAACTGACAGCCAGAGAACACCGACGGCATAGCCAGCCACGACGTCACTGAAGTAATGCACACCCAGATACAATCGGCTGATTCCGATTGCGAGGACCAACACCGCGGTGGCAATCCCAAGCCGCACTCGCTCCCTGGTGCTTTCAATCCACATCGACCCGATCAGGTACGCGAGCATGCCATATCCGACGAGCGATCCCAATGCGTGCCCGCTGGGGAAGCTGAACGACATCCCGTAAAGAAATGTCGTCGCGTCAACCGGCCTGGGCCGTTGAATGAGGTTTTTGAGGACGAGAGTGAGCAGTCCAGCGCCGCCGAACGCCCCCACCCACGCGCTGAGGACGAGCCACTGACGGCGCACGAGCAGCAGCAGTGCTCCCCCTGCTCCGATACCCGCCAAGGCCAGCGGCGAGCCGAGCGCACTGACAACCGTAAATATCTTGTCGCCCGCTGGAGTAGAGTGCGCTCGAATCCAGCTCCCCAGCGTGAGATCGAACCTGGTCAATGAATCGTGGTGAACAACGTCCTCGGTAACGCCGGCGAATAACCACACGGCGGCCAGGCTGAGGACGAATCCAATCGTCAGATGCAGTCCGAGGTACTCTTCACGGGCGAAGCGCGCAACGACGAATTTGGCTAACCCCGGATTCCGCTCACGAAAGAGAACCCAGTACCGCGAGACTCGTTCAGCCAGAGCGTCACGGTTGGCATTGAACCAGCGCCATGCGAGTGTGAGCGCGACGACGAGAGCGACGAGGAGGACGACGGCAAGGCTGGCTTGTCCAATGTAGTGCTCGAGAAGGGGCAGACTCCGTCCGAAGACGTATCCAAGTGTGCCGAAGAGCGTCGCCCAAGTTATTCCGCCCATCACATTGTAGAGCGTAAAGACGCCGTACGGCATTTCAGCGGTTCCCGCGAGTAATGCCGCCCAAGTCCGAAGTAGCGCGATGAAACGTCCGAAAAACACGGTCTTGGCTCCGTGCCGGCTGAAGAATCCGTGAATGCGCGCCAGTTTCGCATCGTCGAAGTGGACCACGCGTCCGTAACGCTTGACGAGCGCGACCCCTCCCAGCCTTCCAATCCAGTAACCGGTGGCGTCGCCGATGATTCCTCCGAGCGCGGCCGTGGCGATGACCCACCAGATCGACAAGTGGCCCCGCGCGGCAAGCGCGCCGGCTGTTACCAGTACTGTCTCGCCGGGAAGAGGAACTCCGAGACTCTCGATGGCCACGAAAAGAAAGACGATTCCGTAACCGTACGATTCCACCAGCCGCATTATCGAGCTGTGCACGCTTAGTCTCTCGGGCTAATCAAAAGTGGATGCGCAC
>JBGQIT010000179.1:0-6186 GCA_041498575.1 Gemmatimonadaceae bacterium | reverse complement strand
CACGCTCACCAGGCGTCGCTCCATTCCCGCCGCGTGTTGGTGCGCTGGGCGCCGCAGTTGATGTCCACGCCGCAGCGGCTGCGCGCTCAGTACCTGCCGGCGCGGCCAGCACATCGGGTTTCGACACGACGCCGCCCCGACCAGTCCCGGCGATAGCGGCGATGTCGATGCCGCGCTCCTCTGCAATGCGACGTGCTGCCGGCGATGACTTGGTCGTTTCAGATTGAGCGGTGGGAGGCGGTGCACTGCGAGCCGGCGCCGGCGGAGCAGCAGGTGACGGAGTCGGCGCGGGAGCTTTGGCCGCAGGAGCCGCAGCTTGTGCCGCTCCCACCGTGGCCGGAACCGCTGTCTCGTCCAGCTCGCCGAGCACGTCGTCGACGTGGACGACCTCGCCCTCTTTTTTGGCGCGTTTGGCCAATACGCCCGGTTTGAGTGCCGGGACTTCTACGGTGATCTTGTCGGTCTCGAGATCGACCAGCGTGTCGCCGGCGGCAACGACATCGCCCTCTTTCTTGAGCCACCGGGATACGGTGGCCTCAATGATTGACTCGCCTAGAGGAGGGACCTTTATGGGGAGCATTCAGACTGATCCGGAGCGAATGGAAATCAAAGGCGGTATCTTCCGGCTGCGGCGCGCAGCCCCTTTGGCACGGCCGCAATTATCACAGCCGTAAATCAATGTTCCGACTGAATATAACGCTCCGATAATCGCGTGCGAGGACTCACCATCTCGGCGCACGGCGGGCTCGACCAGATCGAGTACCGCACCGATCTGCCAAAGCCGGAGCCCCAGCGCGGCGAGATTCGCGTGCGCGTCAAAGCCGCCGCGCTCAACCATCTGGACCTGTTCGTCGTCGGTGGAATGCCGGGCGTCAAGATCATCCCGCCCTGGATCCTTGGCGCCGACGCCACCGGAGTCGTCGACGCGATTGGCGACCTGCACGGAACTTCCGACAACCAGCTCAGGGTCGGCGACCACGTCATCGTCAACCCCGGTTTGAGCGATCATACCTGCGAGTTCTGCCAGGCCGGCGAGCACTCCGCGTGCGTCAATTTCAAGCTGCTCGGTGAGCACGCCCCCGGCACCCTGGCGGAATACATCGTCATCCCGGCGCGCAACGCGCGCGGAATTCCGAAAGACAGGCCGGTCGAGCAGGCGGGGGCGTTCACGCTGTCGACCCTTACAGCGTGGCGAATGGTGGTGACGCGCGCCCGCGTGAAGAAAACCGACAACGTTCTCATCTGGGGAATCGGCGGCGGTGTAGCGCTCGCCGCCCTCGAGATCGTGCGGACCATCGGCGCGACGGCGTGGGTCACATCGCACAGCGATGAAAAGCTGGCGCTGGCGCGTGGACTTGGCGCGGAGCACGTGATCAACTACACAACGACGGACGTAGGAAAGGAGATAAGGACACGCACGCTCAAGCGCGGAGTCGATGTCGTATTCGACACCGTCGGCGAGGCGACGTGGGCGCAGTCACTCGGCGCGCTCGGCAGGCGCGGCCGGCTGGTGACGTGCGGCGCGACGTCGGGGCCGATCGTCCAGATGGATGTCCGACGACTATTCTGGTATCAGTGGGACATCATGGGCTCGACGATGGGGAATGACGCGGAGTTCGACGCCGTCACGAGCGAATTTCACGCGGGACATCTCATGCCGCTCGTAGATTCGGTGTTCGACATCTCGCAGGGGCGACAGGCATTCGAGCGGCTGCAAAGCGGCCAGCAATTCGGCAAGATTGTGGTGCGGATTCCGGACTGATGCCGGTCGACGATTCTGCAAAGCCGCCGGATGCGGGGAATAACCGGACGGCCGATAAGGAGCTGGCGCAGTACACCGCGGGCGAGCTGCAACAGATCCGCGACGAGTTTGCAGCCGGCAAAATGCCGCTCTGCCCGCGGTGCAATGTGTCGATGACGCGTCGCGAAATTGGCGGCGGGTCTTTCGGCCTGGGTTATGCTCGCCACCGGGACTGGCTGATCTGCGGCAAATGCCGTCGCAGCGCGATCTTCGACATTCAGCGCGGGACCAGGACCTAGCTCGATGATAACTCCAACTGAACGGGTGCCAGACGTCAGTGGCACAGATGCCGGTTCGATAGTTCACTACGCCCTGACTTTTCTACTCAGCCATCCAAACTCAAGATGATCTTATTCCGACGCCTCGTTACAATCGGCGCCTTGTTGTCCTTGCCACTTTCGCGCATGCATGCGCAGACCATCGAGCGACCCGTTCCGTTCGACAGTGCAGGGCTGGTCACTGTGATGACCCCATTTCTCGCTGACAGAGCGGCGCTGCGCACGCCGTGGTGGCCCGTCTCGGGCGAGTTCACGGAGGCGCGCCTCTTCACGACCAACGATTCGACCTACGTTCTCGCGGTAACGCGAAGAACTGGCGTGGTGGAACGCTATGCACTCAGTGGTATCGACCGCGACGCGATCCGCGCGGTCGTCTCGAGACTGCCGCGTGAGACGATCATGGCGCGCACCGATGCGCGGAACGCGTTCATCAAAGGGCAGACCCTTCTCGGCATTGGCGTCTATGGTCCGGCATTCGCGGGAGCCATCGGAGGCAACGATGCCGGCGCATCGGCGGCGTATCTCGTCGTGGCCGGCGGATCCTTTTTCGCCGCATCCGAAATATCACGGCGAATGTTCATCTCGAGGCCACAAGCGGACCTCTCGACCAACGCGGGCCTTAACGGCGCGCTCGCCGGGTGGGCAATCACCTACCTGTTCAAAGGTGAGAACAAAACTCAATACGCCGGCGCCTTCATCGGCGGAGTAACCGGTGCGGCGATCGGTATTCGCGCTGCTCGGAACATGACGGAAGCGGATGCAGTCGCGGCCGGATTTGGATCTGATATCGGCTCGCTCATTGCTTTCGGTACAATGGAAGCTGTCCGAGGGGATCGGACCTGCACGTTCGATCCGGTGACGTTCGTCGAGAACTGTACCACCCGGCGTTTATCGAACCGCTCCGAAGTCGCGGTCGTGCTCGCGTCGGGCCTTATCGGCTACCCGATCGGTCTCCTGTATCCGAGGAACGCGAGATACAGCGTCACTGCAGGCGACGTCGGGACTCTGGGAACCACGGCCGCACTCGGTGCCGGCGCGGGGATCGCCTTGCTCAGCCGGCATGCGTCGTATTCACACTTCGCGACATTCGCCACAGTCGGGGGAGTTCTGGGCATGATGACCGGCGATCGGTTTCTCGTTCAGCGCTACGATCACGATCGCGACCAGGCTGATAGACTTTCGCTGGGCACGTTCGCGGGCGCACTAATGGGCGCGGGCATCGCGGCGCTCGACAGCTCATTCCGGAACAATCCCCATGTGATCGGGGGCCTGGCCGTTGGTGGCGGCCTGGCAGGCCTGATCATCACCGAGCGGTACCTACATCCCAAACCTGACACCGGACCTCCCCGCTTTCGTGTAACTTTCAACCCGGCGAGCATCGCACTGTTGGCCGCCCGCACACCAGGGAATCACTCCCTACTCAATGTGAGGTTCTAGTGGACACCACGATGACACTCACGTTCGGCGAGAGGCTGCAGGGAAGCTTCGAGCAGCTCTATCGTTACGTCCCCGCGCTTTTCGGCGCGCTGGTCATCCTCTTTGCCGGTTATCTCCTGGCGAGACTGCTCGAGAAGGGTACCGACCGGTTGATGCGGAAGATCCATCTAAACCAGATCCTCGAGCGCGGCGGCGTTATGGAGGCGGTGGAGCGGTCGGGCTCGCGCGTCAACCCGACGCGCGTTGCGGGTAGTCTCGTCTTCTGGTTCGTGATGTTCGCGGTGATGCTGGTCGCCGCCAATGCGCTGGGACTTCAGTCCCTCGCCAACGTCTTCTCGGAGCTGGTGAGCTACATCCCGAGCGTCATCGCCGCGATCGTGATCATGATCGTCGGCATCGTGCTCGGCAGCTTCGTCGGCGGCCTGATCATGGCGTCGGCGGGCGGACTCCACGGCGGACCGACGTTGGCACGCGTGGGAAAGGGCGGCGTCGTCGTGCTCGCCGTCTTCATGGCGCTCCAGGAGCTGGGCGTCGCGACGGAAATCGTCACGACCGCCTTTGCGATTCTCTTTGGCGCGATCGCGCTGGCGCTCTCGCTCGCCTTCGGACTCGGCAGTCGCGAGCTCGCCGGCGAGGTCACGCGAAAATGGTATGGTAAGTACAAGGAAGAGCGTGACAACATCGAGCGCGAGAATCGCGAGCTCGACAAGGCTGAAGGGATCGCGACGACGGAAGAATACGTGCGACCCACTTACGGCATTCGCAACACCGGACCGCACGACGTAGTTCGCCCGCCCGAGTGACCTCCCCCGCCGCGGCATCACCAGGAGTGACGACCGCGACAAGAGAGCTCGTGAGAGCGATTTCGCTCCGCGATGCGATTGCGCTCGTTCTCACCGTTATTGGAACGGGCGTATTCTTGAAGACCGCGCCGATGGCGCAGCTCGTCGGCAGTCCGTCGAAGGTGCTGCTCGCCTGGCTCGCCGCCGGACTTCTGTCTCTCGCCGGCGCGCTGACCTACGCCGAGCTGGGCGCGATGATGCCGGAGGCGGGCGGCGAGTACGTATTTCTGCGCGAAGCGTACGGCGATCTTCCCGCGTTTCTATTCGGCTGGTCGCTAGTGATGATCATGGCCAGCGGAGGACTCGCCGCGGTCTCGACCGCGCTGGCATCGTTTCTCGCTTCGTTCGTTCCGCTCGATGCGGTCTTTACGACGCACGATTTTCACGCGCTCGGGCAGGTCGTGCACTGGCGACTCGGCATCCAGCAGGTCGTGGCGGTAGCGGTGATTCTTCTCTTTTCCTGGGTGAATTCGCGCGGAATCCAATTGGGCAGCCGAGTGCAGTGGTTTGCGACGGTAGCCAAGCTGGGTGGGATAGCGATCATCGTGCTGGGCGCGTTTCTCCTTTCACGCACGGGGTCATGGGAGCACTTGAAGACTCCCGTCACGGCGAGCGTCGCGCCGGCTGGAGTGGGCGCGTTCGGCGCGGCAATGCTCGCGGCTCTATGGGCCTATCAGGGCTGGTCGAACGTCCCAATGGTAGCGGGCGAGATCGAAAAGCCGGAGAGAAACGTCCCACGCGCGCTGATCTTCGGGATGCTGATCGTCATTCTCGTCTACCTGGTCACGAACCTCGCCTACTTTTATGCGCTGCCGTTCAGCGAGATACTGACGGCCAACTCGACCGCGTACCGCGACGCGCTTCCCGTTGCGGCGAAGGCGGCGCAGACATTCTCGTCGTACGGAGCGCAAATCGTGTCGATCGCATTCATGATTGCCGCGATCGGCGCGCTCAACGGGATAACGCTGATGAACGCGCGCGTTCCGTTCGCGATGGCGCGGGACGGACTCTTCTTCGGCCCGCTGGCGAATCTGAGCGCGACGTCAAGCGTGCCGGTCAACGCAATCTGGTTCCAGGGAATTTGGGCCTGCGTGCTCGCGCTGTCCGGCACGTTCGATCAGATCACGACGTCGGTGATCTTCGCGGTGTGGGTTTTCACCGCGCTGGTAGGGTCGTCTCTCTTCGTCCTGCGGAGAAAGCTTCCGGCGGCCCCACGCCGGTACCGCACGCCCGGTTATCCGGTAGTGTCGGCGCTCTTCGTGCTCGTCGCCCTCTGGCTGGTCGTCAACACTTTGAGGGCGTCGCCTGTGGAATCCACGGTTGGCTTGTTCTTCATTGCTCTCGGCTTGCCGTTTTACTTCTACTTTCGCGCGTCCGGGTGGATAACTCGAGCGCGGATGAAGGAAAGGCCACACTAGGGAATTGTCGCCCTCCGCTTAACGGCACGAAGCCACATCCGGCGAATGATAGCGCTTCCCGGGTAGATCACCCGCCAGTACCGCGCGAACTTCCGACGCGACTCCGGATCGGTGGCGAAGACCCTGGTTTCGGTCGAGACAATCGATGCGTTCGGACCATCTGGCGTCACAACGAAATTCATCGCCGCCAAGGCGAAACCTGGTGGGAGTGGCGCCTTGAATGTCTGCGGTGTGAGCGGGCCACGCTGCCCGGGCGGAGCGACTACGAACGTCCCTATGACCAGTTCCCGCGGGGCGTCGTTGGCGAGATATACGAACCCGTTCCTCGTCGCGACTTCGAGCAGCGGCGCGCTGTCCCCTGCGTTCAGGATGCTTTCGGGCGCCTTCCGCCCCCCGCGCCGAATCCAGGT
>JBGQIT010000178.1:0-6215 GCA_041498575.1 Gemmatimonadaceae bacterium | reverse complement strand
GATCGCCGAATCGCTTGGCGCGCGGGTTGTGCCTGTGGCAATGCGGGGCTACGGCAGCGCCCTGATGGGTGGCATCGAAGCGGCGCGAGGTCGCTACATACTCATGGGCGACGCCGATGACAGCTACGACTTCGGTGAAGTTCCGAAGTTTCTCGAGAAGCTGCGGGAAGGTTATGACATGGTGCAGGGGTGCCGCCTTCCGGCGGGGGGCGGGACTGTAATGCCGGGGGCCATGCCCGGTCTGCACCGGTGGTGGGGAAACCCGATGTTCTCAGCGCTCGCGCGTCATTGGTTCAACGTTCAGGTCAACGACGTTTATTGCGGCCTTCGCGGATTCACGAAGGATTTCTATACAGGCCTGAGACAGCGCTGCATCGGGATGGAGTTCGCGACCGAGATGATCATCAAGGGCAGCCTCTACGGCGCGCGGATCGCGGAAGTCCCAATCACTTTGTATCCGGACGGAAGGCTCGCCCATCCGCCACACCTGCGGACATTTCGGGATGGGTGGCGTACGCTCCGCTTTTTTCTGCTCTACAGCCCCCGTTGGCTTTTCCTGATTCCTGGCGTGGCGCTGATTGTTCTGGGTTTGGCCGGATATGCGATTGGACTGCCGGGTGTTCGGTTCCGCGGGATTCACTTCGATGTTCACACGCTTCTTTTCGCGAGCCTCGCCGTCATCTGCGGGTATCAATCGATTGTCTTTGCTGTGCTCACGAAGGTGTTTGCGATCAGCGAGGACCTGTTGCCCCAGGATCCGGTTCTGACGCGAGCCTTTCGCGTGATAAAGCTCGAGACGGGGCTCGCCGTTGGGGCGGTGGCAATGGTGGTCGGTGCGTATTTCCTCTTCGACGCGCTCGCGATCTGGCGCGCGACGGGATTTGGAGATCTACAGTACGCCGTCACGATGCGATGGGTCATCCCCGGCGTTACGCTCGTGGCGCTCGGATTCGAGACGATTCTCGCGAGTTTTTTCCTGAGCCTGCTCGGCATGCGAAGGCGTTGAGTGGGCCTGTTCGCGAACGCCGTCGGCTATTTGCATGACAAAGGTATCCTTCATCGCAGAGTCACGGCGTTGGCGTCAGCAATCGCCCCGCTGCTACCCAAGTCAGCGCGGGTCCTCGACGTCGGATGTGGAGATGGCTTGCTGGACCAGGCGCTTCTCGACCTGCGGCCCGATCTCCGAATTGAAGGAGTGGACGTATTGGTTCGACCACACACTCCGATCCCCATCCGCAAATTTGACGGATCGCACCTGCCATTTGCCGCCGGGGAATTCGACGTGGCGATGGCCATCGACGTTTTTCATCATGCAGTCGATGCCGAAGCGCTAATGCAGGAGATGAAGCGGGTGGCCCGTGGATCGCTCGTGATCAAGGACCACCTCCTTCACGGGCTTCCCTCCGAGCTGATTCTGCGAGCGATGGATTGGGTCGGAAATTCACGGCATGGTGTTCGATTGCCGTTCAGCTACTGGTCGGAAGCCGAATGGCGTAGCGCCTGGGATCAATGCGGCATTCGGCCGGTGTCGATTCTTCGCGATCTACATCTCTACCCATTTCCGCTGTCGCTCATCTTCGAGACAGATCTGCACTTTGTCGCGATGCTGGAGCCAACGGCTCGGCTCGCCGCGGAAGACGGCAGATGATTCCATCTCTCCGGATGGCCTGGTGGTTGTAACGGTTTCGGTGTTTCTGATTCCGCTTATCGTGGCGGCCATCGCGATTCGTTACGAGCAACACCCGACGGTAGTACGCACGTCCGGATTTGCGGATGCCTTGCTGGCATCGCGCTGGCTACCCGCGGTTTGCGGACTGATATCAGTGCTGCTGATGGCGTGGGTGTGGAGCGGCTCTCATTTCATCCCGAACATCGCGGATGAATCGGCGTACCTGCTCCAGGCCGAGATATTTGCAAAGGGAAGGTGGTCGCTCGCCGCGCGTCCGCTGCCCGAATTCTTCGAGCAGATGCACGTCTTCGTGACGCCTTTCCTCGCGTCAAAATATTTTCCGGGACAAAGTCTGCTGCTCGTACCAGGAGTCCTGGTCGGTATCCGACCACTCGTTCCGCTGCTGCTGATCTTCGGATCGGGCTTGCTCATTGTCGCCCTTTGCCGGCGGTTAACCAACGGGTGGGTCGCGTTGCTCGTATGGGCGTTCTGGACGACTTCCCGGGCCAATCTCCGTTTTCTGCCGTCTTATTTCTCGGAAACAACGACAGTCTTTCTCTGGCTGCTTGGCTGGTGGGCGCTTTACGACTGGAATCTCAAGCCTCGACGCAGAACGCTGATCCTGCTCAGCCTGTGCATCGCATGGGCTCTCATCACCCGTCCTCTCACGGGGCTCGTCTTCGCTGTGCCGGCCATTACGGTTGCGGTGTGGTCAGCGCGGCGACATGGCCTGTTGGCGGAGATCCGGTACGCGTTGCTGGTTGGCGCAGTGGTGATCTCCATCGTTCCCATCTGGAGCAAGTTTACCACGGGGCAATGGAGCCAGACTCCCCAATCGCTCTACACGAGAACCTACATGCCGTGGGACGCGATGGGCTTTGGTCTGGACTCGACTCCGCCGCTTCGCGTTCTACCCGCGAACCAGGCGCCGGAGATCGAGGGATTCATGGCGCTTCACCGGAGCCACACCGTTGATAGCTTGCCGCACGACGTGCTGGTCCGGCTCATCGGCCTGCACGGTGATATCTTCACCGCGTGGCGAGCGGGATTGGCCGGGTATTTTGTTCTCGGCCTGCTGTCTCTTTCTCCGGTCGTCGCGATCGGGGGAATTACGGCACTCCTGTTGTTCGTGGCGTACCTGTCGTACGCGCATCCGGGCTTCTGGACGATTTACTATCTGGAAGCACTCCCCGTGGTGGCCATGATCACCGTCTTGGGCTTCGCGCTCGCGATGACCTGGTTGAGGCGAAACCTGGAACGCAGGGGTGAATCCCCGGAATCATCCCCCGCGCGGCGCGGGGAACGCGAAGGCGCAGGCAGTCTGGTCGGAATCGTCCTCACGATCGCATTACTCGCTGGATCGCTGCCGGTTGTTCGCTCGGAGCGCGCCATACGCGAGAGGAGTGCAGCAGCTCGGCTCGGGCTATGGGATATCATGACCCGCCTTCCAACTTCCTACAATCTTTTATTTGTTAATGATGAGCGGAAAGCGCCTCGCACATTGGTTACCAACGATGCGGATTTGGCTCGTGCTCGTACCTGGCTCGTCCACGATCTTGGAAGCGAAGACGTGCGCCTCCAGGAGTTGGAACCAGGCCGTACGGCTTATGTGATCGACGTGAACGCGGGGACGTTGATACAGCTTGCTCCGGTCCAGCCCCCCGCGACGCGCTGATTTCCCGGTGCTCGTAGTCTGCCGCTAGGCGTCGTGATACTCGCGCTCATTTTCATGACTCGGCTCTTCTGGACGCTCGGGTTGAGCTTTTTCCTGAGGAACGCGCTCGGGTAGCTCGGCAAGCGACGGCCGGTCAGCTGGATCCATGCGAGGTGCACGTGGCAGCGAAAGCGTAAACGTGGAGCCTTCGCCCACTTCGCTTTCGACGGTGATTTTGCCGTCCATCGCCTGCGCGAGATCCTGGCTGATCGCCAATCCAAGTCCCACACCCTGAACCGGCTGATTGAGGCGGCGTTCGGCCTGGACGAACGGGTCGAAGATCCTGTCGAGTTTTTCGGGTGAAATACCGGGGCCGGTGTCGGCGACTTTAATCTCGATGCAGTTTCCAGCGACCTCGCTCGAGAGCGTGATTCTGCCGCCCTGCTCGGTAAACTTCACGGCGTTGCCCAGCAGATTGAGCACGATCTGCTGCAGCTTCTCGGGATCGGCGAGGACCGAGGCCGATTTGCCGGCGCCCTTGTACGAATAATGGAGACCCTTCGCCAGAACCTGCGGAGCAATCATCGATTCCGTATCGCGTAGCGCTTCGTCGACCGGCACGGCGGTCAGGCGGTATTCCGTCTGACCCGCATCGACCTTGGCGAAGTTCAGGACATCGTTGATCAGCGTGAGAAGATGTTGCTGGCTGCGTCTGATGCGCGCGATGTCCTGAGCCTGTTCGGCGTTGAGAGGACCGCGCACACCCATCGCCAGCAGTTCGGCGTATCCGCCGATCGCGTTGAGTGGTGTCCGAAGCTCGTGGCTCATGCTGGCGAGAAACTCGGATTTCGCCTGGCTCGCGGCCCAGGCATCCTGCTCCGCTCTTCTCCGTTCTTCAATGTCGACTGCGATTCCGAGCCAGGCATCGACGTCTCCCGCAGCATCACGACCGGGCCGGCCCTTCATGAGAAACCAGCAGTATTTTCCCTCTTTTCCGCGTAATCGCAGCTCGACCTCGAAGTCCTCCCCCTTTTTCACAGCCGCCTGCAGAGCGCCGGCGACGCTGTCGCGGTCTTCGGGATGAATTGCTCCGGTCCAGCCGTAGCCGACTGTTTCTCTCTCGGAGAGACCAGTGTACTCGTACCAGTACGGATTGCAGTATGTGATGCGTCCGTCCGGTCGCCCAAACCACACAACCTGGGGTGAGAGATCGAGCAGATTCTCGAACCTGCTCCGGGTTGCGATGGTCCAACGTGCAAATCGCGTAACCACCAGTCCGATCGCCAACAATACGACGCTTGTGATGGCGACTACCAATCCAAGTTGATGCGTGCCGAGAACGAGGTGACTGGGCGGCCGCCAGCCGGCAGCCCCGCCAGTGAATTGGGCGGCGGCCATCCCGGTGTAATGCATGCCGGTAATCGCGAAGCCCAGGAGCAGCGACGCTCCCGTTTTCTTGAGCCCTGCTCGTGGTTCCGAGCTGGTGTTGAGAAAATTCCGAATCAGGGCGAGCGCTGCGAACGAGACTATGATCGCGACGCCGACGGACGCAGCGACAACAAGCGGATCGTATGTGACGTGGCCGCTCATCCGTATTCCAGCCATGCCCGTAAAGTGCATGCCAGCGATCGCGAATCCCATGAAGACGCTGGCGAGAGCCAGAAGCCAACGGCCAACTGTCGCGCGATTGAAGATGAAGAAAGCGATGGCGCATCCGATCACTGCTGCAACGATCGAGACCGCGATGAGAGGGACGTCGTACCAGACAAGCACGGGCAGGTTCAGGGCGAGCATGCCGACGAAGTGCATGCTCCAAATGCCCAGTCCCAACGCCAGTGCGCCGCCGTAAGTCCAGAGAATGCGGCGGCGACTTTCGGCGGTGCGGACTCGCTGCGCGATCTCGATGGCCACGTAAGCGCTGATAGTGGCGACTACGACCGAGAGGATGACGAGGACGAGGCTGTACGACTTATCGATCATGGTCGATGAACCGATCGCTTGAAGAAGGATCTTGCCATCTCATTCCGGGTGCTGCTCGGGGTGAATCAGCACCCTATTGCCTTTTGGAGAGCGGCAAGATGCAAGCCCGTCAGTTTCTGTTTATCCAGACGAGTCTAAGCCATTGGATTCATTGCGCTTAAGAAAGTATTTTTTTGCGCGCGAAGGCGGCTTTTCGCGTGTGGATGGATCACCTTCAAAGGGGAATCATATGCACGTCTGTGTGCGCTCGACGTTACTCGTCTCGCTTGGCGTTGTCTCGATTTCCGGATCAGCACTTGAGGCTGGCGCCCAGACAAAGCTCCGTGCTCGCGACATCGGTGTTCCATTTGACGGGACACCTGGTCCGCTGAACGCCATAACGGACATCTCTGGTATCGAGGTCGGTCAGATGACGCTGATCTCGGGTGATGGAAAGCTCGTCGTGGGGAGCGGGCCCGTGAGAACCGGCGTGACCGTGATCTTGCCACGCGGACGCACTTCCACAGATCCGGTTTTCGCGGGCTGGTTTCCGCTCAATGGAAATGGAGAGATGACCGGAACGACCTGGGTGGAGGAATCTGGTTTTCTCGAAGGCCCCGTGAGCATCACCAACACGCACAGCGTCGGCGTCGTCCGCGATGCGGTGGTCGACTGGATGGTCCGTCGCCCGACGGGACAGCCGTGGGCCTTGCCCGTGGTTGCCGAAACCTACGATGGATTGTTGAACGATGTGAACGGCTTTCACGTGAAGGCGGCAGACGCGATTCGCGCGCTCGAGGGAGCTACCGCCGGACCTGTGCGAGAGGGAGGTGTCGGAGGAGGAACGGGCATGGTCTGCTTCGGCTTCAAGGGAGGGATCGGCACGGCTTCGCGCCGCCTGGATGCGCAGAGCGGCGGTTACACCGTTGGTGT
>JBGQIT010000177.1:0-6219 GCA_041498575.1 Gemmatimonadaceae bacterium | reverse complement strand
TTTCATGTCTTCGCCGTCGCGTGGCGGCCGAATGAGATCCGCTGGTTCGTGGACGGACGCCAGTACCATCGCATGACGCCGGCCGATCTGCCCCGCGGGACGAAATGGGTGTTCGATCATCCCTTCTTTTTGTTGCTCAACTTCGCTGTGGGCGGAGAATGGCCCGGCGATCCGGACGCATCGACGACGTTCCCGCAGCAAATGGTGGTAGACTACGTTCGGGCGTATCGCTATCCGTAACGTGTTCCTCGTCCGCGAAAGTGTTTCCCGCTCGAGTGGAATCGCCTACTCGCGTCCCATTTTCTCGAGCTCCGCATCGACCACAGTCGCCATGCAGTTCGGACAGATGCTGTGGCTGAACAGGGTTGACGTGTGGCGGGAGATGTAGTTCTCGACGGTGTCCCAGTAGTTTTCATCGTCGCGGATTTTTCTGCAGTACGAGCAGAGTGGCAGAATCTCCCGCAGGGTTTTAACCTCGGCTAACGCAGCCTGGAGCTCGCTCACCAATTGCTCCCGGTCTTCCTCTGCCTTCTTGCTGTCTGTGATGTCGCGCGCCACTGAGTAGATGACCCGTTCGAAGGAATCCGGCGCCGCATTCCAGCGAAACCATCTAAACGAGCCATCCTTGCACAGATAGCGGTTCTCGAAGGCGATGGCCTGCCCACCGCCCCTGACCTGCGCGTTTTGCTTCAGCGTCCGTTCGCGATCATCGGGGTGTACGAACTCGATAAATGGACGCGACATCAATTCCTTGCGGGTGTAGCCTAGAGTTCGCTCCCAGGCGGGATTGATGCGCTTGAAGTAACCGTTGAAATCAAGAAAACAGAGCATGTCGATGGAGGCGGCAAAAAAACGATCTTCCATCTCATGGACCTCTCTCGCCGTGTCGCGCTTGGCGAGAGTCACCTCGATGTTGAGGCGCAGATCGCTCTCCTTACACGGCTTCCCGACGTAACCATGAGGCTCGCTTACTCGGGCCGGTCGCACCCTTGCCGCATCTTCCTCCCCGATGATGAAGACGACTGGGAGATTTCCGTATCGGTGAGGCTTGTTGTCAGCACCCACGCTGTTCCCGTCGTCCCGGAGCCTCATGTCCATCAACACCAGGTCCGGCGCCGCTTTAGCTATCATCGCGATGGCCTCATCTTCCGAAGTCGCGATCCCCGCCACCTCGTATCCGAGTCTGGTGAGACTTTCCTCGAGCTCTCTGGCGACGACGTTCTCGTCGTCCACGATCAGGATTTTTCGTTTAATCACGGGGGTTGGCTCCTCTATCCGAATCGAAGCGCGGGGAATGATCGAAAGTGGCGACTCCGTCGCTCGATACGCTGTCAATTTACCCGGTTTCGAAGCAGGTACCGGCAATCACCCAGCATGCGGCTTTGACGCAACGGTTGTAACACGCCCGCAACTGTATGGGAGGGGCGAGGGTGATTTAGGGGCTTGGCGGCTGAATTAGAGCGCTTGGCGCGCGACATCACGACTAAATCGTCGGGAATGGCGGTTGCACATGCCCCGGAACTATATGGCGCCGCCGTCTAATCACTACGCCCTCACCGGGGAAGTTCGCACAATGCACGTTTTTCGCCTTTGCTCGTCAATCCTTCCCCTGGCATTAGCGATAGCGTGCGGGAGCCCCACAGAAACCGAAGCACCATCGCTCGCAGGGACATGGGTGGCTCCCCCAGAGACCGCGAGTCCGTCCGGATCGTACCTGCGCTCGCTGACATTTGACGCCACGGGATCCTTCAGTTCCGGGTTTCACGTTTACGGCATCTACCCGGGCGAGCCTGGCGATGAAGTGTCCGCTTATCAGCGAACCGAAGGAACGTACCAGGCGGAAGGAAACCGCCTTGTCTTCCAGCCGACGCGACTCGTTTGGTGGGATCGATATTACGGCGTCGATTCGCAGGAGCGGACCGTCGAGCCATATCCCTACGGGTCCATCTTTGACGACGCGCGCTACGAGCTGCACGGGCGACAACTCACGCTTCATTATACTGTCTACCCGGCGGACGCTCCCGAGACCGCGGTGTTGGTGTTCACCCTGGCTCGTTGAGGCGCGCGGCTATCGCGCGCATTATGCGGCGGTGGTAAGATGTAGCATGAAGTTCCTGGTCTTGATCTACAGCGACGACACGATGCTCGACGCTATGCCCCCCGCGGAGTTTGACACGACAATGCGCGGTTGCCTGGAGCACGCGGACGAGCTGCGCAAGGAAGGCCGCCTGCTCGACTCACAGATGCTCGAAAGCGGATCAACGGCCAAGTCCCTGCGCAGCCGCAAGAATCGGCTGACCATTGTTGATGGGCCATTCGCCGAGACGAAGGAACTCCTCGCGGGTTTCAACCTGATCGAAGCCGAAAACATGGACGAGGCGGTGCGGATTGCCGCCGAGTTTCCGTGGACGCGTACCGGGTGCGTAGAGGTGCGTCCCGTTCGGGACATCAAAGCTGTGAGACAACGAGTCGGCGCCACCTGACGATTGCATCGGCGCCACCGCTACGTTGGCGGGCCGGCCCCATCGAAATCCCTTGACGCCGTTGCCCCGACATCCCATGATGTTGGGGGCGGCGATCCGCGCCCAACCTCTTGAGACTCCGCCCCAGCCGGAGTCCTGTGAGAGGCAAAGGGGGGCACACTCCCGGATTGGTTTCGTCGGTTCCTTTGCGTCACCATGGTGCGCTGCTGGGGAGAGAGCCGTGGTGCATCCAAAGGAGAATTGACGATGCCACGTAACAAGGATCTCAAGCGCCTGGTTCGCGCTCGCATGAGAAAGACGGGCGAAGCCTACACCGCCGCGCTCGCACACATCAACAAAAAGCCGAAGGCAGCAACGGTTTCCCGGGTCGCCGCGCCACGCGCTACGGCCAACTCCGCGACCAAGTCAGTGGACTACGCTGCGGTCGCGGGCATGAGTGACGAGAAACTGAAGGCGAAGACGGGCTGCACCTGGGAGCGCTGGGTTTACGCTCTCGACCGCCGTAGCGCCGAGCAAATGTCGCATCGCGACATCGTTGCTTTGGTGAACACCAAATACAAAGTCGCCCCGTGGTGGTCGCAAACTGTCACCGTCGGCTACGAGCGCATCAAGGGGCTGCGCGCGCGCGGGCAGCGGCGCGACGGCACGTATGAGGCGAGCAAGTCCCGCACGTTCAACGTGCCCGTGACGACACTCTTCGACGCGTGGGCGGACGCGGGCTTGCGCCGGCGCTGGCTGAACGGCGCGAAGGTTAGGATACGCACGGCCAGTGCCCCGAAATCAATGCGGCTCGATTGGGACGATCGCGCCATTATTGCGGTCGGATTCGCGGCGAAGGGAAAGTTGAAGAGCTCAGTCGCCGTGCAGCACGATAAGGTGCCTGACCGCGAGACGGCTGACCGTCTCAAGCAGTACTGGTCGGATCGACTGGACGCGCTCGGTGAGGTACTGTCCGAACGTGGGGCATGAAAGCAAATACGTAGACGGGTCTTTCCGAAGGAACGCGTGATCACCGTGGCTGGGGAGGCACCTTGACCTCACGAGCAGTACACGTGCTCGTCTTCGAAGGCTTTGCTGACTGGGAGCCGGCCTATGCGCTCGCAGAACTTCGGCGCTCGGGCGACCGATCCATCGTAACCGTTGGCTTCAACCTCGAGCCAGTCCGTTCAATGGGCGGGCTGCGGGTTGTCCCCGACGGCACGCTCACCGAGATCCGTCTATCAGAAATGGAGATTCTCATCCTTCCAGGAGGCGATCTCTGGGAGACCGCCTACCTGGAAGCCGGACTCAACCAAGTGTTGACCAACGTGGTCGCGGCAGATGTGCCGGTAGCCGCGATCTGTGCCGGAACATTGGCGGTTGCACGCGCGGGTTTACTCAACGACCGACGTCACACCAGCAACATGCCGGGGTATATCGCCGAACACGCTCCCCAGTATTCAGGAGTGGCGCTATATGAGGCAGCTCCCGCGATCAGCGACCGCGGCGTAATCACAGCGAGCGGACTCGCCCCGGTGGAGTTCGCTCGCGAGATCTTCAGGCAGCTAGGAATTTTCAGCGCCGCGGACGAGGAACTATGGTTCGATATGTTCAAGCACGGCCGATTACCTGAGCCCACCCACTAAGGCGATGCCAAGCGCATCGGTATTCATCGCCACAAGCCTCGACGGCTTCATTGCTCGGCCGGACGGCGCGCTGGACTGGCTACCGGTGGACGCCGAGCCTCACGGCTACGACGAGTTCATGGCCACCGTGGATGCCATCGTCATTGGTCGCAAGACCTTTGAGACAGTTTTGACGTTCGATGCCTGGCCTTATGGTAAGAAGCAAGTAGTCGTGCTCACCTCGAGGCCGACAAAGTTGGCAATACCCGACGGCGCCGTATGTGATGTAATGTCCGGTACCCCACAAGAAGTCGTGGCTCGGCTCGCTGAACGTGGCATGAAACACCTTTACATCGATGGCGGAGTAACCATACAGGGCTTTTTGGGCGCGGGATTGATTCAGCGCTTGATCATCACCCGCATCCCGGTGCTTCTCGGAAGCGGAATTCCATTGTTCGGGTCTTTATCGCGAGATATCAGACTCGAGCACATGGCCACGAGGACATATCCGAGCGGTTTGGTGCAGAGCGAGTACCTGATTGTTGATTGACCGCGCCGAGTAAGCTTAGTCGTTTGGTCGCGACGTGATCAGCGCTTACGAACCGCGCGCGTCAGCGCCCGGTCGAGTGCATTTGCAAACGCTTGCTTCTCGCGCGCGCCGTAAGCCGCATGGCCACCCGTATCGACGCCGGTCGTCCGAAGTCCGTCCATGAAGTTCCGCACCGAGAGGCGCTCGCCAATGTTCTCCGCCGAGTACTCTTCGCCTCGGGGATCAAGGACGACGACTCCCTTCGGCACCAGGAGCGCAGCCAGCGGGATGTCGGCCGTGACGGCCACATCTCCCGCCACCGCGTGTTCGGCGATATAGAGATCGGCCACGTCTGGCCCACCATCGACGCGCACAGCGGATACGTGCGCATACCCTGAGGGAATCGGGAGACGCTGATTTGCCACGAGGATAGTCGCGAGCGCGAGGCGCTCAGAGGCGCGCAAGCAAATCTCCTTCACGGGCTGCGGTGCGGCGTCGGCGTCAATCCAGAGTGTCATGACCACGTGGTGTCAATGTAAGTCATGATGGCTGATCGCCTCTTGAGCTTCGAGCCGTCGGCGGGTACCGTTGGCGCGATGAACCGCAATGTCCTGTCTCGCCTCCTGCGCGCTGGTCTTCTCACCGGTATCAGCGACGGACTCTTCTCGAGCATCCTGGCGACGGTGTTTTACCATTCAACGGCGACGCGTCTGTTTCAAGGCGTCGCTTCGACGCTGCTGGGCAAGCAGGCGTTCGACGGCGGTACGCCAACAGCCCTGCTCGGCGTTCTCATGCATTTTGGAGTCGCGTTTGGCTGGTCCGCTGTGTTTCTGTTTCTCGTCATGCGGTGGCGCTGGGTCCATAGCCTCCTCGGCACTCCGTACGGGGTGGTCAAGGTTGCGGCGTTGTACGGGCCATTCATCTGGATGGTGATGTCCCTGGCGGTCATCCCCCTTCTCTTGCGCCGACCACCAGCGATCAACGTACGCTGGTGGATTCAGCTCATCGGACATTTTCCGTTCGTCGGATTACCAATCGTGGCGTCGATCGGCAGGGGCTCCTCTAGCCTCCAGCCTTCATCGCGTGGGTCTTGAGGATCTGGACGATGTCCGGCTGCCTGAAGAAGAGCGAACGTGAGGAATCGTGCATCAAAACGTCGAGCTGATACGCAACTTCTACACGTCCTTCGGAAATCGCGACGCTCGTGGCATGGCCGGCTGCTACCATCCGTCCGTCAAGTTCTCGGACGAGGTTTTCACCGATCTCGAGGGCGCGCGAGTGGCAGGGATGTGGCAGATGCTGTGCGAGCGTGGCAAGGATCTGAGGATCGAGTTCCGCGACGTCGCGGCCGACGACTCAGACGGGCACGCTCACTGGGAAGCCTGGTACACGTTCTCCCCCACGGGGCGCAGGGTACACAACAAGATCGACGCCGACTTCGAGTTCCGAGACGGAAAGATCATTCGGCACCGCGACAGCTTCAATTTCTGGAGTTGGGCGCGTCAGGCGCTTGGACCGACGGGATGGCTGCTTGGTTGGTCCGGTTTCGTGAGGAGGCGAGTACGCTCACAAGCGGAGAAAAGCCTCGCCGCATTCCTGCGGG
>JBGQIT010000176.1:0-6226 GCA_041498575.1 Gemmatimonadaceae bacterium | reverse complement strand
CCCCGGTACACGCTCATGACTCTCAACAACGAGTCCGAAGAGCTCAATGTTCACCGGATAGAGGCATTCGGAATCTCCCAGATTTTCGAGGCATTTCTTTCGTCGTGCTGGCTCGGTGCTCGCAAACCGATCCGCAGATTCTACAATCGCGCGCTCGGCATCGCCCATGCCGAGCCGGGCAGCTCACTGTTTATCGACAACCTGCAGCAGAACCTCACGCCGGCTAGCTCTCTGGGCATGAACGTGATTCTTTTCAAATCCGCTTCACAGCTTCGCTCCGACCTGGAGCGTTTTCTCCACCTGGAAATTCCCGGAGTATAGCCAATGCGCTTGGCGATGATCGGCCTCGGCAGAATGGGCGGCAACATGTCGGAGCGACTCGTGAAGGGTGGTCACGAGGTCGTAGTCTTCGACCGGAAACCTCCGACCGTGCAGCATTACGTCTCGCTCGGCGCTATCGGGAGCGCGAGTCTGAGCGACGCTATGTCGAAGCTCAAGGGCCCGCGCATCGCGTGGATCATGGTCCCCGCGGGGAAGCCCGTCGACGAGACGATCGCCTCGATTCTCCCAGGAATGTCGAAGGGCGATGTGATCATCGACGGGGGCAACTCCAACTTTCACGACTCGATGCGGAGGGCTGCCGATCTCCAGACGAAGGGAATTCACTTTGTCGATTCGGGAACCAGCGGCGGCATCTGGGGCCTCGCGAACGGTTATTGCCTGATGATCGGCGCGTCGCCGGAGGCGTTCAAGCTGTGCGAGCCGATCTTCAAGACTCTAGCTCCGCCCGATGGATATGCGCACATGGGACCGCCCGGTGCCGGCCACTACGTCAAGATGATTCATAACGGCATCGAGTACGGAATGCTGCAAGCCTACGCGGAAGGCTACGAGATTCTCCACGCGTCGAAGGACTTCAAGCTGGATCTGCACAAGATCGCGGCGGTCTGGAACCACGGAAGCGTCGTGCGGTCGTGGCTCAATGAGCTTGCCGAATCGGCGTTCGAGAAGGACATCGATCTGAGTGACCTGCGCGGATACGTCGAGGATTCGGGCGAGGGACGGTGGACGGTGCAGGAAGCAATCGATCTGGACGTCCCGGCACCTGTCATCACACTCTCGTTGCTGACGCGGCTGCGGTCGCGGCAGGCGGATTCGTTCTCCGCGAAGGTGATCGCCGCGCTGCGAAATGAATTCGGTGGTCACGCGGTAAAGAAGTCATGAGAACTCCTGTTGCCGTTCCGTTGGTGCGCGCGCCGCGAAAACGCGGAAACCGCGACAAGGCTGACCCGTGCACAATGGTGATCTTCGGCGGCGCGGGCGACCTCACCAAGCGCAAGCTCATTCCAGCCATCTATTACCTGGCGGAGCAGAAGCTTCTGCCCGACAACTTCGCCCTGCTGGGCGTAGCGCGCGATCAGAACACCGACGAGGGTTATCGCGCGATCATGCGCGAAGCGATGACCCATTCCGACGAGATCCACAAGGTCCACGACGACGTCTGGCAGTGGCTCTGCGAGCGGACGTTCTACGCAGGCGGAGATTTCTCGAAAGACGACGCCTATGTGAACATCGAGAAGCGGCTCACAGAGATCGAGGCGCGTTCGCCAGCGGCGGAGCGGAACAGACTATTCTATTTGGCGATTCCGCCGAGCGTATTCGAGACGACTCTCAAGCATCTGTGCACCAGCCGACTCGCGTGGCGCACGCACTCGTACGACGAGCGGCCGTGGGTCCGCGTCGTGATCGAGAAGCCGTTCGGTCGAAGCTTCGAATCGGCCAAGGCGCTCAATCGGCTCGTGCTCGACGAGTTCGGCGAGCACCAGATCTACCGCATTGATCACTACCTCGGAAAGGAAAGCGTCCAGAACATCCTCGTCTTCCGGTTCGCGAACTCGATCTTCGAGCCGCTGTGGAACCGGCACTACATCTCCCACGTGCAGATCACGGCGGCCGAGGCGGTTGGAATCGAGGGACGCGGCAAGTACTACGAGGAGGCGGGCGTGCTGCGCGACATGTTCCAGAACCACCTGCTGCAGCTGCTCACGCTCGCGGCAATGGAGCCGCCCAGCTCGTTCACTGCCGACGCCGTTCGTGACGAGAAGGTAAAGGTTCTCCATTCGGTGCGTCCCCTGGTTCAGGGCGACTGCGAGCCGCCAGTGGTGCGCGCGCAGTACGATGCGGGCATGATCGATGGCAAAACGGTCCCGGGATATAAAAGCGAGCCCGATGTGTCGCCGAATACTCTGACGCCGACTTTCGCCGCCATGCGGATCTCGATCGACAACTGGCGGTGGAAGGGAGTTCCGTTCTATCTACGGTCCGGCAAGCGAATGGCGCGCCGGATATCCGAGATCGCCATCCAGTTCCGATCGCCGCCGCTACTGCTGTTCGGCCAGAAAGCCGTCGAGGAGATGTCTCCCAGCGTCCTCACGCTCCGCGTGCAGCCTGACGAGGGAATTTCGCTGCGCTTCCAGGTGAAGACTCCGGGCGCGATGCACGAGCTCACCCCCGGCCTCGAGATCACGCCTGTCGATATGGACTTCACTTACGCCGAGGCCTTCGGAAACGACGCGCACCCGGCGTACGAGACGCTGCTGCTCGATTGCATGATCGGCGATCCCACTCTCTTCACGCGCAGCGACGAAGTCGAGATGGCGTGGACCATTATCGATCCGATACTCGAGTACTGGGACAATCATCCCGCGACCACGCTTCCAACGTATCCAGCGGGCAGCTGGGGACCCGAGGAAGCGAATAAACTCCTCGATGGAGATCATACACGTTGGCGATAGCCGCGCTCCTGCTTCCCCTCGTCGCGGTCGTCCTCTCGTCGACCGCCTGTCAAAATCCACAGCCGAGCCAGAAAGATTCAGCCGCCGTCCTGGCGGGTGACACCACGCAGCACGTTCTTTCAGCGGACGATCGGGCACTCGTGCTGCGCGCCAGGGAGCTAGATCGTGCCGACAGTCTCGATGCCGCCCGCTCCGCGTACGAGCAAGCCGCGCAGAAGCTCCCGCAACTTTCCGATTGGTTGTACCTGAGGGCTGCCGGTGTCACCGGCGACAGCTCGGCGAGGGCAGCGTATTACGCGAGGCTTCGAACCGACGTGGCCCGCGATCGCATCCGCTGGACCGATGCAATCGCCCGCGAGCGGACGCGCGATTTCGCGGGCGCCATACGCGCTTACAACGCCCTGGGCGCACGCCTCGATGCCCTGAGGCTTCGCATCAATCCGCCGGCGGACGACGCGTCCAGGACGGCGGCGCGGGGAGAGCTGTTGTCGTTCATCTCCAACTCGAACAACTCGGCGGATACGCGCGACGCCATCGATCTCTTCGACAAGGTATTCACGACCACGACGCCATCGGAGGAGCTCGTCATCGCGCGCGCGGCCAACAAGTCGGGGCTGCCGGATCGCGCCGCTACGGCATACGCGAAGGCGCTTGGCGCCGGCCTGGGCGAAGTCTCGGACAATGTCGGATATGGCTCGGTGTTGTTCCGTCTGAGGCGGTACGCTGATGCAGCGAACCAGTTCGCAAAAGTACGAACTCCTCAGAACCTTGCCGCGGCCGCGCAGTACCAACGCGCCAGAGCACAGATCGCGCTGGGTAACACGGAGGTCGGCCGGTCCACGCTGCGCTCAATCACGACGGCGTATCCAAAGGACACGAGCTCGGCCTCGGCTCTTCTTCTTCTCGCCGACCTCGCCACCGATGACAATCGCGACCAGGATGCACGTCAGACTCTCACGGCGCTGCTCAGGCGCTTTCCCGCCGGACGGCACGCCACCAACGCCCGCTTTCGCGCGGGAATGATTGCCTACATACAAGGCGACCGGAAAGCGGCCGCCGCGGAATTCGACTCACTCATCGCCCGCGACCCCAACAGCACCGAAGCGCTGGCTGCGGCCTATTGGGCCGGACGCTCGTACGCCGCACTCGGCGACAAGACGCGCAGCAAAGCGAGATGGCGCTCGATAATCGCCAAAGATCCGCTCAGCTACTACGCGGTGGTGGCGGCGAAGCGCCTCGACACGACGTTGGTCGCGCCCGACCGCTCGCCAGCCAATTTCGCCAGGGTTCCGGCGATTGATTCGGCATTGAACCGCGTCGCCGGACTCAGGGATGTCGGAATGGACGTGGAAGCGGGATTCGAAAATGACCGGCTGTTCCGCGATGCGCTGGGAAACCCAACGCGCATGATCGCCACGGCGCACGCCCTAGCGGGGACCGATCAGGCATCCCGCTCGATTGCGCTCGGTCGCCGCGCCATCGAGGAAATTGGCCACAGTCCGGAGAATTACCGGCTCTATTTCCCGGTGCTGGAGCGCGAGACTCTAATCTCCAGCAGCAAGGAGAACGGGCTGGATCCGGTTCTCGTCGCGGCGCTCATCCGACAGGAATCCAATTTCAATCCGCTCGCCACTTCCCCCGCCGGCGCGAGGGGGCTGATGCAGCTAATGCCGGCGGTCGGAAAATCGGTGGCGGACACTAAAGGGATCGGTCCGTGGAACCCGGATCTCCTCTATCAACCGGCTACCAACATCAAGCTTGGGACGGCTCACCTGAGCGGTCTTGCGCACAGGTATCCGGAAGTTGTGAAGGTCCTCGCCGCCTATAACGCCGGCGAGTCGCGTGTCGAGAAATGGTCGAGCAAGGCGGGAGCGGCCGATCCAGAGGTGTTCACGGAGCGGATTCCATTCGTTGAGACGCGCGACTATGTGCGGACAATTCTTCGCAATCGCGCTTACTACCAGGCACTCTATCCCTGGTAGCGCTCCGTTTCGGATGGCTGTTCCAGCTGATCTTTTCTTCGCTTGCCCCAGTCGAGAATCCATGTCACCGGAATGCCGGCGATCAACGGTGTGAGAAAGATGCCGAGCAGCGTGTTCAGCCAGATCAGCGCCAGGTAGAAAGCAATGAGGCCGAACGACACCCACAGCGTGCCCAGCGGGCCGTGCGTCTCCAAGCGAAACTCCCCCGTGAATAGGTAGATTAAAAGTATCATGGACTACGCCGGGGTTGAAGCATCTGAAGTAGAGAGCGCTGTCGAGGCGGCACTGGGAAGCGCCGGACAAGCTCTCCTTGCGGTCTCGGGCGGCCTCGATTCGATGGCCCTTCTCACCGCCGCATCCCGGCTTCCTTCGCGAGCGCGCAGGAAAATCACGGTCGCAACTTTTGATCACGGCACGGGCAAAGCAGCTGGACGCGCCGCGGCGCTCGTCGTGCGACAGGCATTCCGCCACGGATTCCCTTGCGTCACCGGCCGCGCTTCGACCATCGGCACGCGCGAGGAAGAATGGCGTCGTGGCCGTTGGCGCTTCCTGGAGCAGGTCGCCTCGAAGCAGAAAGCAAAAGTTGTAACTGCGCACAATCTCGACGACCAGGTCGAGACAGTCTTCATGCGGATTCTTCGCGACGCTGGTCCCCGCGGACTCGCCGGCCTGTACGCGGAATCCGAGATCATCCGTCCCTTTCTCAACATCAGCCGCGCGACGCTGGCGTACTACGCTCAGCAGCACCACGTGGCTTTCGTGCAGGACCCATCGAACTGCGACCGCAAGCACCTCCGCAACCGCATCCGACTCGACATTCTACCGTCGATTGTGATGCAGCATCCCGGTTTTCCGGACGAGCTCCTGTCGCTGGCCCGGGAATCCGCGGACTGGCGGCGTTCGCTCGAGGATCTTGCCGGCAGCGTCAGCGCTGAATCGGAACAGGATGGTGCGCTCCGCATCAGCCGTTCCAGCCTCGAGGGCTACGACGCTGACTCCCTCAGGGTTCTGTGGCCTGCTCTGGCGGCGCGCGCGAGCGTGGTGATGGACCGCCGCGGAACCCAGCGTGCCGCGGAGTTTACTATTAAGGGTGCAACCGGAGGGGCAATTCAGCTGTCCGGAGGGGTCGAGATCGTCATGCGGCGCGATCATATGTTGTTGCGCCGGTGGCGGGCGCCCGATGGCGGGCGGGTTGATAGAACGGAGGCCCGGGCATGAGCAGCACAGTCAAACCGCTCGAGGCCAAATTGGATCCCCGCCTATCCGGAAGAGTCGTCAAGAGGATCGCGTTCGACGAGACCGCGATCGCGAAGCGAGTCACCGAGCTCGGCAGAGAGATCACCGCCGCCTATCCGCACGGGGACCTTCTGGTGCTGGGCTTGCTCAAGGGAAGCTTCATTTTCCTGAGTGACCTCGTTCGGCAGATCACTCGTCCGCTTCAGGTAGATT
>JBGQIT010000175.1:0-6239 GCA_041498575.1 Gemmatimonadaceae bacterium | reverse complement strand
TCTTCAAGCCCGCAGCATATGGTGGAGCCGAAAGTCATCGCTATCGCATCTACTTCGAGTAGTTGGCACGACCTGCTGACACACTCATCCTGGTGCATTCTTCTATTTATGATCAAATCGCTTAGCAAAATCATTCTCCTCTGCGCGGGACTCACTTCAACCGCCTCCGCGCAATCGCCGTCCCCGTCGCCCGCCGACTTGGCCCGCTGGTCGCGCGAAGCGCAGAGCGTCACGATCACCCGAGACGACTGGGGAATTCCGCACATCTCGGGGAAGACGGACGCCGACGCGGTGTTCGGTCTCTTGTACGCCCAGGCCGAGGACGACTTCAACCGCGTCGAGACGAATTACTTCAACGCTCTGGGACGCGCCGCCGAGTGGGAGGGAGAAGGCGCGATTTATCGCGACCTCAGGATGCGGCTGATCAACAATCCGGATTCGCTCAAGGCACTGTACTCACGCTGCCCGCGCTGGCTCCAATCGGTGATGAATGCATACGCCGACGGATTGAATTACTACCTGTACAAGCACCCCGAGGTGAAACCAAAAGTCATCACGCACTTCGAGCCGTGGATGCCGCTCGCCTTCAGCGATGGAAGCATCGGTCCGGATATCGAGACGGTGAACCTGACCCAGCTCGGCGCCTTCTATGGAGGTCGACCGCCCAATGTCAGCTCTGCTCCCCTTGAGCGTCGCGATGACCGCGGCTCCAATGGAGTCGCGATCGCACCCTCCAACACCCTCTCGCATCACGCGCTTCTCCTCATCAATCCGCACACGTCGTTTTTCTTCCGCGCCGAAGTGCAGGTGACGAGTCAGGAGGGCTTGAATGCCTATGGCGCGGTAACGTGGGGACAATTCTTCGTCTATCAGGGATTCAACGCACGCGCGGGCTGGATGCACTCGTCCACTGGCGCTGACAACATCGACGAATATCTGGAGACTGTAACCAGGCGCGGCGACCACTTCGTTTATCGCTACGGCGCCGACGAGCGGCCGGTAGCGGAGGAGAGAGCCGTCGTTCGCTACCGGACTCCACAGGGAATGACGCAGAAGGATTTCACGATCTACCGCACCCATCACGGACCGATCGTGCGCGAGCAGAACGGCAAATGGGTGAGCGTGAGGCTGATGCAGCGGCCCGTCGACGCGCTGATTCAATCCTTCACACGCATGAAGGCGAGGGATTACAAATCCTTCCGCCAGACAATGGAGCTGCACACGAACTCGTCGAACAACACCACTTTCGCCGACGCCGATGGCGACATCGCTTATTTCCATTCCAACTTCGTTCCGAGGCGCGACACGTCGTTCGACTGGACTCGCCCGGTCGACGGCAGCGACCCTCGCACCGAGTGGAAGGGCGTGCTGTCTGTTGACGAGACTCCCCACCTCCTGAATCCGCCAAACGGCTGGGTCTACAACAGCAACAATTGGCCATGGTCGGCGGCTGGGCCGTTCAGCCCGAAGCGTTCGGATTTCCCCGTGTACGTGGAGTTGAGCAAGGAGGAATCGCCGCGCGGACGCCACGCGTTGATGGTCCTTCCGGACAAGAAAGATTTCACCATCGCTTCACTCATCTCGGCGGCATACGACAGCTGGTTGCCATCCTTCGCGCGGATGATTCCGGGCCTGCTCAAGTCTTACGACAATCTGCCGGCGTCCGATGCGCTGAGGGCAAACCTTGCCGGTCCGATCGCCGCGCTGCGCGCGTGGGACTACCGCTGGGCGACCAATTCCGTTCCGACGTCACTCGCCGTCTTCTGGGGAGAGGATCTCTTCAATCGCGTCGGCGCTGAAGCCCGGCAGGCAGCGATGTCGGCGGAGACGTACGTCATCGATCGCGCGACAGACGGTGAGCGCCTTCAGTCGCTCGCCGCGGCGACGACGAAACTCAACCAGGACTTCGGGAGATGGCAGACGCCGTGGGGAGAAATCAATCGGTTCCAGCGCATCAACGATGACATCGCGCCCAAGTTCGATGATTCGGCGCCGAGCATCCCCGTTCCCTTTACTTCGTCAAGGTGGGGATCTCTGGCGTCGTTTGCCGCGCACGCATATCCGGGAACGAAGAAGTGGTACGGCACCAGCGGTAACAGCTTCGTGGCGGTGGTCGAGTTCGGCGACAGCGTGCGTGCTAGGGCAATCACCGCGGGCGGGGAGAGCGGCAACCCTTCGTCGCCCCACTTCAACGACGAGGCGCAGCGATACAGCGGCGGCAATCTCAGGGACGTGTACTTCTATCCGTCACATCTCAAGGGACACATCGAGCGCGTGTATCATCCCGGTCAGTGAGGCGTTCATCGTCTCTCGATGGAGCGAGAGGCCCTAGCGGGTTCGATCCGCGCCGGGATATCGCGGGGATCATCCTGAATCGCTGGGGACACGCGTAAGCGCTGGCGGGGTGGCTGGAAGTGCCTTTTCTATTGCGCGAAAAGGTTGCGAGGCAAACCTTGCAACACCCCTCCCCCGGTCAGGCCCCTCACAATGCGAGTATTTCCACAGATTCTGGCAGCCGCGGCTGCCAGCGCCGCTTTGATCGCGTGCAGCGAAGCCACGCCTCCGCCCACACCCAAAGGCGTGGCGTTCGCAACCCACGCCGCGAGCATCGTCGCCGATGACTTGCTTCCGTTCGCCGCGACTGTAACGATGTCTGATGGCTCGCCCGGACCTCAGTCGTTGATCGCCTACTCCACGTCGGCCCCGGCTGTCGCCACGATCGATAACAAAGGGGTGGTAACAGCGATTGCAGCTGGAACCAGCACGATCTCCGCCCAGGTCGGCTCGTTGCACGACGAGCTTGCGGTCACCGTATCATGGGCACCAATCACCACCATAACTTTCGGCCGCGATACAGCCACGCTGCTGCTCGACGATTCGCTGTCGACGTCCGTGGTTGTCACCAATTCCCACAATAAGCCGGCGCCGAATGCGGTTGTGACCTATGGCTCGTCCTCTACCAACGTCGCCACCGTGGATACAAACGGTCGCATCCGCACCTTCGCCACTGGGATGGCGACTGTTACCGCGACCATCGAGAACCTGCATTCGAACATCAGTGTCAAAGTGGTCCCGCACTTCACGCAGATCGCAACCGGAGTGGTGTTCACGTGCGGCATCACGGGTACCCAACGCCTGTATTGCTGGGGCGCGGATGACAATGGCAATCTCGGAGTCGGAACCGGCGCGAGCAATTGCGCCCAGCTCGGCGGGCCCTGCAGCCTGGTACCGATTCCAGTAACCGGCGCTGAGAGATTCGTGTCCGTGACGGCCGGCGAGTTCCATACGTGCGCGCTTACCATCAGCGGCGTCGCGTATTGCTGGGGAGGCAACCAATATGGTCAGGTCGGCTTCGGCGGGGTCGGTGGTAGAATAAGAGTCCCGACCGCGGTCATCGGTGGCCACACTTTTAGCTCCCTAAGCGCTGGTCGCATGCACACGTGCGGCATCGACACGAATGGCGATACCTGGTGTTGGGGCTGGGACTTTTGGGGCCAGCTGGGCGCAGGTGCCACTGCCACCGATCGTTGCACTTTCTTCTCCCCAAACGAACCGTGCAGCGGGACGCCGCTCAAGGTTGCCGGCACTGTTCGCTTCGCCGAGGTGATGGGCGCTGAAAGGAATAGCTGCGGACGTGATGTCTCCGGCGCAGTCTATTGCTGGGGTGGCGACGTAGGCGGCACCGATAGCTCCGATTGCCAAGCCTCACTACCAATCGCCGACTGCACTCGCACGCCGTTGCTCCAGGTCGGGGGCACCACCTTCCAGCGACTGGGCATGGGCAGCCCGTATCGGTGCGGACAGAACTCCGATGGAGTGCTTTGGTGCTGGGGCAATGACATTGACGGCACCTTCGGCAATGGGATCGCGGTTACGGCCTCGCCGCACACGCTGTTACGGGTCGCTGGTGGAAAATCTTACAGCCAGGTCGCGTTCGGGACTCGTCACATCTGCGGGCTGAACAGCGGCAGCGTGGAATGCTGGGGCTACAACGAGCACGGGGAAGCCGGCGGCGCGCTGGGAGTTCAGCGCTACACGCCCGGTGCCCTTGGCGGAGGAATAAGCTTCGCGAGCATTACGTCTGGGCCGAACGCCTTCACGAGTTGCGGTATTTCCACGGCCGGAAGAGCATACTGTTGGGGATTTGGAAATTTTGGCGAGCTTGGTAACGGCACCCTCACGTCGAGCGCGGACCCGGTTCTTGTAAAGCTGGTGCGCTAGGTATTGGGGACTCCATGAGAAAAGTCATTTTACAGGAAATCGTCAGTCTCGATGGATACGCCGCCGGCCCAAACGGCGACGTGAATTTCATTCCCGCATCGACGCGCGGCGATCCGCGTTGGGGCGCCGAGCAACCGCGCTCATGGACACGCTTGACACGCTGTTGACGGTGACCTTGGATATCGGCTAACGGTTAGATTGGCACTCGGTCGACGCAATTCATCAATCGGGGATCCTCGTCGCATCCCATCCAACCCCACAACGCAGAATGAAAGTCCTTGTTACCGGTGGCACCGGGGCAATCGGAAAATTCCTGCTTCCGTTGCTGGTCGAGAATAAACACGAAGTCGTAGCACTCACGCGTTCCGTCACGAAGGCCGAGCAGCTCGAACACAGCGGCGTGTCCGCGGTCATCGTCGATCCGCTGGACAAGACGCGACTCACAGCGGCGGTTCGGCGCGCCGAGCCGGATGTGATCATCCATCAGCTCACGGCGCTCACCGGCGCTGGCAACTTCCGGAAATTCGATCAGGAGTTCGCGCTCACCAACCGGTTCCGCACCGAAGTCACCGACACACTGCTCGCGGCCGCGCGCACCATCGGCACCCGGCGATTCATCGCTCAGAGCTACTGCGGCTGGCCGTACGCGAAAAAGGGCGGTCCGGTAAAAACGGAGGAAGATCCTCTCGATCCGAAGCCGCCCGAGAGCTTTACAAAGACACTCGCCGCAATTCGCTCCCTCGAAGACAAGATTTCCAGTACGACGTTTCTCGAAGCGATCGCCTTGCGATACGGAATGTTCTATGGCCCGGGCACCGCAATCGGCAAAGGAGGCGCGATCGTCAAAATGGTCAAGAGGCGGACCTTCCCCATCATCGGCGGCGGCGGGGGAGTCTGGTCCTTCATTCACCTCCTCGACGCCGCACGCGCGACCCTCGCGACGATCTCTCGCGGCGCGCCAGGCATCTACAACATCGTCGATGACGAGCCCGCCAAGGTAGCGACCTGGCTACCGGCGCTTGCCAGGGCGATCGAGGCAAAACCGCCGTACAAAATTCCCCACTGGCTGGGAGAGCTCGTGATTGGCAAAGCCGGCGTGTCGATGATGACTCAGATCCGAGGCTGCTCGAACGCGAAGGCGAAGCGCGAGCTCAATTGGACGCCAATCTATCCGAGCTGGCGAATTGGTTTCGTCGACGGCCTCGAGTAGGAACACTCTCGCGGCCGGGTCGGTCGCGATCATCACGATCATTGTGATTCTCCTGACCGGCAACCTGGCGGGAGCGGCGCTCGTTCTCATCTGGGCCTCGGTGTCAGGCACGCGGTGGCGCGATCTCGGGTTCGTCCGCCCTCCGCACGGCGCGATCGATGTGGTCATCGCTCTCGTCGCCGGCGTTCTCTTCAAGATTCTGATGAAGACCCTTGTCATGCCACTGCTCGGTTTCGACCAAATCAACTCGACGTATCACTTTCTCAGCGGAAATACCGCTTCACTTCTGGTAACGTTGTTGTGGGTGATCGTAGGGGGCGGGTTCGGCGAGGAATTGATCTGGCGCGGTTTTCTGTTCGAGCGGCTCGGATCTTTCCTGGGCCCGCGGGCGCATGCGAAGCTCGTCATCGTCGTGGTGACGTCGATCCTTTTCGCGATCGCTCACTATTGGGATCAAGGCCTTCCCGGCGCTGTCCAGGCAACGATGACGGGACTGGTTTTCGGCGGCACGTATGCGCGCATCCGAACAATCTGGCCAATCATGGTTGCGCACGCGGCATTCGATGTCGCCGCTGTATTGATGATTTACTGGAATCTGGAGGAGCCGATTGCCCACCTCCTTTTACATACCCGGTAGAGTGATACGATGAACCGCCGCTCATTTCTTCACGTCACTTCGAGCGCCTTGGTCGCGTGCTCGCTGCCGCCGCGCGTACAAACGCGTTCGACGCCGTCTCGCCCGCGTCCGTCGCCGTCGCAGCTTGCCTGGCAGCGTGACGAGCTCGCTCTCTTCCTGCACTTCGGTGTG
>JBGQIT010000174.1:0-6283 GCA_041498575.1 Gemmatimonadaceae bacterium | reverse complement strand
CTCGAGCGCACAATCGTCCGGAGCCAGGGTGCGACCTCCAGGCTCAAGGCAGCGGTCGGGAACGATACGAAGGGAAAGATCTCCGTGGTGCTGTACGCGATCGCCATTCCACTCGCCTTCGTGCACCAGCTCCTGTCCGATGTCATCTACGTGACCGTGGCACTGTCGTGGCTGATACCTGATCGTCGCATCGAGGCGCTGTTCAACCAAACCCCGGGAGAGTCCGGCCTGTGACCGCCGATAATCCATCGGGCCCCGATTGGGACCGAAACACGCGCGAGCTCTACGCGCATCTGCTGGAAGCGTGGGACAAGCGCAATGCACGCGATTACGCGCTACTTTTTGCCTCGGACGGCAACCTGGTCGGGTTCGACGGAAGTCAGGTGAACGGCCAGCTAGAGGTTGGCGCCCATCTCACTGAGATCTTCACCCACCATCAGACGCCGCGCTATGTGTCGATAGTGCGCGATGTGCGACTGCTGGCGAACGACGTCACGCTATTGCGAGCGAACACCGGGTTGGTGCCACCCGGCAAGGACGACCTCGATCCCGCCCTCAACGCGGTGCAGTCTGTAGTCGCGGTGCAAAAGGGTGGGAGCTGGAAGATTGCGTTGATCCAGAACACGCCGGCCGCGTTTCACGATCGGCCTGACCTCGGAAAGAAGCTCACTGATGAGCTCCGCGTCCGGTTGCGCGAAAAGCCGGTTGGTGCATAAGCAGCTCCTGCACCCAACTATCATCGCGTTTGAATCCCGTACCACACCATTGTGTGAAACCGCTCATCAGCCCAGGCTGGCGTGTACGCCACGTCGCGATCGAGCGACCAGTAGAGTAACTCCATCAGCGCTCCGGCGAACATCCGCGACACGACCGTCACCGGAATGGGCAGCGCGTCCGGATCAGCGACCAGGAGGCGCACGCGCCTCTCTATGAGTCGGGCAAAGTGACCGATGAACAGATCGTCGATGACTTCTTTTTTCCCCGCCCTCTCCAGCGCGCGAACGAACTCTCTGAAATCACGTACGTGGTACAGCAGCTCGGCAACCGGAGCGACGCGGCGTGTTCCTCTGCTCACCTCGAGAAAGTGGGTTTCGAGGGCGCCGAGAAAGCGCTCCGCATCTGTCAGCAGAAGATCGTCAGTGTTTCGGAAGTGTGAGTAGAACGTCGAACGGCTGACGTGAGCGCGATCGAGGATCTGCTGCACGGTGATCGCGTCGAACTCTTCGGAGAGCATGAGCTGCACGAGCGCTTCGCCGAGGGCGAGCTTGGTGCGCCGGACGCGGAGATCGTTTTCGCGCCGGTGCATGTCAGTCGGGTCCCCGAGATTTCGGACATCGGTCAGCGATTTGTTCGTTATCTCACCCTCTCCGGCGAAAGGCCGACACCACTGCGATCGAGGACGCGTACACTTGCCTACGCATCTTCGCGCACGAAAGTGTCGCTCGAACGGAGGCCGGTCAATGAAACGCGATTCGATTTACGGAACGGCGCTGATCACCGGGGCGTCGGCCGGTGTCCTCACAATGCTGCTGCATCCAACCGGACATCAGGTGTTCACGAGCGTCCAGCAGATGACGACGATTGTAGTGAGCGTCCACGCGCTCGCCTTGACCGCTCAACCGATCCTGTTCTTTGGAGCTCTCGGGTTGACGCGGGTCCTTTCCGGTGAGACAGAGATTCCGATCGCTGCGCTGGTTGCGTACGGGTTCGCGTCCGTGGCAGTCATGTGCGCGGCCGTCGCGAGCGGGTTCATCGCACCCCACATAGTGGCGGGGATGGTAGCCGCCGACGCCGTGAATCGCCCCTTGTTCGATCTGCTTTTCCACTACACGGGCCAGATTAACCAGGCATTCGCCAAGGTCTTCGTTGTGGCGTCGTCCGTTGCCATTGTACTGTGGTCGGTCGCGATAATCAGGACGCGTCGCTTCGCAAGCTGGGCGGGTTTGTTCGGTTGCGCGGTCGGTGGAATCACGCTCGTCATGCTGCTTTCTGGTAATCTTTCGCTCGACGTGCACGGATTCGGCGCAGTCATGTTTGGACAGGGCGCCTGGCTGGGAATCACGGGCGCGTTCATGATCCGCCGCGACAGAGCGGCCTCGCTCTAGACATGTTGGGCGGCCACGGCCAACCCTTTTGTGGCGTGGCCCATCATTGACAAACAATTCCCCCGACGCGCAGAATCTTTCGCGGTAGTAGCAACGTTCTGATGAACGGCCTCTCTCGAGGGAAACATGCGTAACGCCCTTCTCGCTCTCGCCAGCATCGCAGCCATCAGTGCTCCGCTCGGCGCCCAGTCCACCCCCACCGCCGACGACATCATCGCCCGATACACCAAGACCGTTGGCGGTGCCGACAAGATCCAGGCGATCAAGACGTTGCGACGAGTAGGGAAATACACGGGCGACGACGGATTCGAGGCCATCGTCATCGAGGAAAGCTCCCGCCCCAACAAGGTCCGGGAGGAGTTCTCGATCCAGGGGATGACCGGCATCAACGCCTACGACGGCGCAAGCGGCTGGAAGATCGACCCGTTCGGGGGAAAGAAGGATCCGGAGTCGCTGAGCGAAGAGGAGATGCGCTCGATCGTCGAGGACTCCGATTTCGACGAGCCCCTCATCAACTACAAGCAGAAGGGCAACAGGGTCGAGTTCGCGGGCATGGACCAGGTCGAGGGCACCGACGTTTACAAACTCAAGGTCACGCTCAAGAGCGGCGATACCCGCTACTACTATATGGACACGGATTCCTACGTACCGATCAAGTACGACACCAAACGGATCATTCGCGGCACCCCCCAGGAAGCCGAAACGACGCTGGGGGATTACAAGCTGGTAGGCGGCTGGTACCTCCCCTTTTCCATGGAGACGCGCCAGAAGGGCAGCTCAGGGTCCCAGAAAATCACGTTCAACAAGATCGAGTTCAACGTTCCTATAGACAGCACGCGCTACACGAGGCCGAAGCCCCCTGCCGGCGGAGGGTCACTCTGATGACTGGAATCCGCAAATCCGCTTTCGGCGGAATGACCCTCCTCGCGGCGGCTGCCACCAGCGCCCTTGGCCAACTCCCCCAATCCGCCGGCGCCAAAGTCGATTCCGAGACGATCTCGGGTCTGGGCGCCCGCAACATCGGCTCCGCGGCAATGAGCGGACGAATCGCCGCGCTCGCCGCCGTTCACGAGGGAAATCGACTGACGGTCTACATTGGCGCCGCGAGCGGTGGTGTCTGGAAATCCGAAAACGGCGGCACCACCTACAAGCCGGTCTTCGACAAGGAGCCGGTACAGTCGATCGGGGCGATCGCCATCGACCCGACGAATCCGAAAGTGATCTGGGTCGGTACCGGCGAATCCTGGACCCGCAACAGCGTCTCGATCGGTGACGGCATCTATAAATCGAACGACGGAGGCGACAACTGGACCAACATGGGTCTCCGGGAATCGGAGCGCATCTCGAAGATTCTGATCGACCCCACCGATCCCAACACTGTCTACGCCTGCGTGCCGGGAAAGCTCTGGAGCGACAGCGAGGACCGCGGAGTCTACAAGACTACCAACGGCGGACAGACGTGGGCGAAGGTTCTGAAAGGATCCAATCCGTCAACCGGTTGCTCGATGATGTCGATGGACCCGAAGAATCCGAAGACTGTGTACGCGGGAATGTGGGACTTCCGCCGCAAGGGCTGGACGTTCCGCTCAGGCGGCGATGGCGAGACGGCGCCGAGCGCGAGTGGATTGTTCAAGAGCATGGACGGAGGGGCGACGTGGAGCGATCTCAACGAGTCGAGCGCGAAGGGTTTGCCGGCCAAACCGTGGGGCCGCATCGCCGTAACGGTCGCGCCGTCGAATCCCAACGTCGTCTACGCTCTCATCGAAGCAGTTCCGCCAAAGAATGCGCTCTATCGCTCGAGCGACGGAGGGCGCACCTGGGAGATGCGCGACCGCAGCCAGGCGATGATCTGGCGTCCGTTCTATTTCGCCAATCTCATCGTCGATCCAAAGGACGAAAACCGCGTCTTCAAGCCCGATGGTCCGCTCGTCGTCAGCTCGGACGGCGGTCAGAGCTTCAGCGGCATCAGCAATGGCGCACACGGGGACTTTCACGACATCTGGATCGATCCGACCAGCACCGACCGTGTGATCACGGGAGACGATGGTGGCGTCTGGTATTCGTACGACGGCGGCAACAAGTGGTGGAAGGGCGAAAACCTCCCGATCTCGCAGTTCTATCACGTGAGCCTGGACGACGACCGTCCATATCACGTCTATGGCGGCCTGCAGGACAACAGCTCCTGGATCGGCGACTCCGAGTACCCCGGTGGCATCACCAACAGCCGTTGGGAAAACATGTACGGCGGCGACGGATTCTGGATGTTCGTGGACCCCACCGATCGGAACTATGTGTACGCCGAGTATCAGGGCGGTGAGATCGGACGCGTGAACAGGAAGACGCATGAGTCGCGTCCTATCAAGCCGCTCCCGCGCTACCAGGAGAAAAAGCTGCGCTTCAACTGGAACACCCCGATTCACATCAGTCCGACCCGCAACGGCACCGTGTACATCGGGTCCCAGTATCTGTTCCGCACGCGCGATTTCGGGCAGACCTGGGATCGCATCTCGCCCGATCTCTCGACCAACGATCCGTCAAAGCAGCTCCAGGAGCAATCTGGCGGCGTGACCGTGGATAACTCCGCTGCCGAGACGCACACGACGATTTATGCGATCGCCGAATCACCAAAGGATCCGAAAGTGATCTGGGCGGGTACCGACGACGGAAATCTCCAGGTAACGCGTGACGCCGGGAAAACGTGGACGAACGTCGTCGGCAATATCGCGGGACTGCCGAAGTCGGCGTGGGTGTCGTACGTCGACGCGGGTCACTTCGACCCGGCCACTGTGTACGCGACGTTCGACCTGCACACCTTCGGGGACATGCGCTCCTACGCGTACAAATCGGCGGACTACGGCAAGACGTGGACGTCGCTCGTCGCGGCCGGCAGTCCTGTTCGCGGTTACGCGCACGTGATCCGGCAGGACCTGGTCAATCCGAATCTCCTTTTCCTCGGCACCGAGTTTGGGCTCTGGATCTCGCTCGATGGTGGTGCCCAGTGGTCGCGGTACAAGGGTGGAGATTTCCCGGCGGTAGCCGTGCGGGATCTGGCGATCCACCCACGCGACAACGATCTCGTGATCGCGACCCACGGCCGCGGCATCTGGATCATCGATGACATAACGCCGCTACGCGCGCTTACACCCGCGACGCTGGCGCAGGATGTCGTGTTCATGCGCGCGAGGCCGACCGCGCAGAAGATTCCGGCGAACGGTGGGTGGGTGAATGGCGATGCCGCATACGTCGGCGACAATTCCTCTGATGCAGCGGTGATCACCTACTACCTCAAGAAGCGGCACATCTTCGGCGACATGAAGATCGAAGTGCTCGACCCGTCGGGTCGCGTCGTAGGAACGGTGCCGAGCACGAAGCGGCGCGGCCTCAGCAGAGTAAAGTGGTCGATGCGTCTGCCGGCGCCGAAGGTTCCTCCCGCGGCCAGCGCGGCGTTCGGCGCGGCGTACGGTCCTCGGGTTCTTCCCGGGACTTACACGGTGAGGATGACCAAGGACAATCAGGTCTATACGACGCCGCTCCAGCTCGTACCCGACCCGCGCGAGACGCATACGATGGCGGATAGGCAGGCACAGTTCGCCCTCGCCAACAAACTCGTCGGCATGCTCGGCGATATGTCGTTCGCGGTGGAGCGGATGAATGGCGTGAGATCGGATCTCGAGGACCGCGCGTCGAAGCTGCCCGCGGGTGATGCGCTGGCGAAGCGTCTCCGTGACGCGTCGTCGTCGGCCGATGTGATGCGCAAGAAGATCGTCGCGACCAAGGAAGGCGGGATGATTACCGGTGAAGAGCGGCTACGGGAGAATCTCACCGACCTGTACGGAGCCATCGTGTTCTACGACGGGCGTCCGTCGCAGATGCAGGTCGACCGTACCGCAGCGATCGGGCGCGAGCTCGCGGACGTTGTCGCCGCGTTCGATGCGTGGTCGGCAAAGGATTTGGCGTCGCTGAACACTGACCTGGGTGCGAAGAAGCTTCAGCCGATAGTACTGATCAACCGCGCCCAGTGGGAGGGAGTGGGAAAGGGGGGGCAGTAGGTTGGAAGTTCCCTACCCAAAAAAACAAAACGGGAGCGTCTTTCGACGCTCCCGTTCTGTCGTAACCTGGAAAATTGATCAGGTGCAGACGATCACACCGGTCGAGTTATCGCAGGTCTTGGCTGACTG
>JBGQIT010000173.1:0-6297 GCA_041498575.1 Gemmatimonadaceae bacterium | reverse complement strand
CATTACCCGAACCCAGTCAATGGAGCAATTCGTGGCATCTGTGAAGACCGTCGGTCTCATCGTGGGGTCAGTGGCAGTCGCAACGCTTTCATTCGGTCTCGCCTTCGCGGCAGATCCAACGCACGGCGCGGTCAAGATGGCGCCCGCCTCAGTGCCCGTTGTTAAGGCGCACATCGTTCGGGTTACCGGCGCGGATTTCACGTTCGACGCTCCTGACGTTATCCCCGCCGGTCTTACCGAGTTCAGATTCCTGAACAAGGGCCCTGCGCTTCATCACATGCAGCTGCTGAAGCTCACGGGCGGAAAAACGGTGGATGATCTCCGTGCCGCTCTCGCTAACCCGGGGCCACCACCCGCCTGGATGAAACAAGTGGGAGGCCCGAATGCTGCTGCGCCAGGCCTGGAATCGAACGCGACGTTGATGCTCGAGCCGGGCAACTATGCCCTGATCTGCTTCGTCGATATCGGCGGGCCGCCGCATTTCATGAAGGGAATGGTGCGGGCGCTACGGGTCGTGTCTGCCGAAGGTCCGGCTGCGACCAAGCTCGAGGAAGACGCTACCGCCACGCTCCTGGATTACACTTTCCAGCTGTCGTCGCCGATTCGTGCCGGAACTCGCACCATTCGCGTTTACAACGGGGCTCAACAGCCCCACGAGATCGAGCTGGTGCAGCTGGCCCCCGGGGCCACCCTCGGAGATTTCATGAAGTGGATGGAGAAGATGGAAGGTCCGCCTCCCGGGAAGGCGCTGGGCGGAGTCGCCGGACTCGAGCCCGGAATGTCCGGATATTTCTCGGCCAATTTTGTTCCGGGTAACTACGCCCTCATCTGCTTCGTGCCCGATGCAAAGGACGGAAAGCCGCACTTCACTCACGGAATGGTGCAGCAGATCACGGTGAACTGAGCGGTATTCTCGCCGAGTCGTAATCAGGCTCCGCGCTGAGCACCAATCTCAGCGCGGAGTTTTTTTCAGGGAGAGCCCATCAGCCCCAGCATCACCGGAGCGCTTTCGTTGCCGTTTCGATCTACGGCCGATACTGCGATTTCATCCGCCGAGACGCCGCCGGCAATCCGCGGAATCATGTAGAAGCGCTGCAGGCCCGGAAGAACTTCAGTCGTCCAGTCCGTGCCAACCCGTGTCCTGACTAGCCAGAGCCAGGTCGCCTCCGCGCCCTGTGGTTGGAGCGATACGGTATTGGCACCAGTTGCTGCGTCACGCCCAACGCGCACGATCGGTTGAAGGGGTGGAACACTGTCGAGCCATGTCGATGCCGGCACCAGCGTTCTGGTTGCGTATGGCCCGGCGACCAATTTCTCCGGCAGGCTGTCTCTTCCAAACATGAATGACCGCATGCTGAAGTAAACGTTGCCCGTCGCGCCGCGCTGGGCACGCGTGAGCGCGATCTGATCCAGCATCTCCTGCGCCGGCCATCCCGTCTGAGTACCCGTGACTTTATCGAGATAGTTGCCCGGCCAGACGTGCCTGCCTTTCGCATTCTGCTCGACCCACCATTGCAGCAGGACGGGGTAGCTCAGATCGGGACGGAAGGTCGGCCAATAGAGCTGGGGTGTGAAGTAGTCCGCCCATCCATTCAGGATCCACTTTCTCGAATCGCCGTAAAGCTCCGCGTAGGAATCAAAGCCGCCGATCTCTGGGGGGTTCCCCGGACGCCAGACTCCGAATGGACTGATTCCGAATTTCACCCACGGTTTTGCCGCCTTGATCCGGACGTACACCTGGTGAATCAGGCTGTCGACATTCGCCCTCCGCCAATCATCCCTCGAAAGTCCACCGCCGGATCTGAGATACTTCCGCCAGCTGCTCGCGTCCGGGAACTCGATCGTTCTCCCGCGGCGGTCTTTCTCCTTGTACGGATAGAAGTAGTCGTCGATGTGAACACCATCGATGTCATACCGCTGGACGACGTCGAGTACCACGGCGACCGTTTGATCGCGAACAGCGGGTTCCCCCGGATCCATCCACAACATGCTTCCGTATCGCTTCACCAGCTCCGGGTGTGTGACGCTGATGTGGTTCGGTGATGTTGCCGATCTCGCCGACGGATGACGCGCACGATAGGGATTGAACCACGCATGCAGCTCGAGTCCCCGCTTATGGGCTTCGGTCACCGCGAATTCGAGCGGATCGTACCATGGGTTCGGCGCTCTGCCCATTCGCCCGGTCAGATACTCGGACCACGGCTCGTACGGCGACGCGTACATCGCGTCGGCTGCCGGACGCACCTGCAGAATCACGGCATTCAATCGGAGAGCCGCCGCCCGATCGAGAATTCCGAGCAGCTCGTCCTTCTGTTCCTGCGTCGAAAGCCCGGGCTGCGAAGGCCAGTCGATATTCTCGACCGACGCCACCCACACCCCTCTGAACTCACGGCGAATCGGCGGGGGCGTAGTGAGGTTATGTACGGAATCTACCTGCGATTGTCCGCCGGCTGTGTCGACACCGGCGAGCACGAAAAGTGAAACTAGCAGCGCAAAGACTTGATTCCTGGGCATAGGACAACAATGTAAATCAGATGGGCCTGAAACGGTTCCTCGTCATCCTGCTTCGTTTTTCGATGACGTGGAGCCCGCCGGTCCCGGCCGAGCAGATTGATCCTCATCCTGGAGCACGAATCGCAAAGCGCGAGCTCCGGCACACTAAGTGAAACGAACCCGTTGATCATGAGCATCTCGACCATAAACCCCGCGACCGGAAAGACTGTTCGCACTTTCGAGCCGTTTTCCGCAGCACGAGTGAGCGAGGCACTGGATCGAAGCGTCGCCGCTTTTCGACGGCACCACCGCACATCCTTCGCCGACCGCGCCAGTCGCATGCGTAAGGCCGCTGGAATTCTGGATGCAGAATGCCGCGAGCTGGGACGCTTGATGACGCTCGAGATGGGAAAGCCCATCAAGGCCGCTGTCGCCGAAGCTGAGAAGTGCGCAACCGCGTGTCGCTATTACGCCGACAACGCGGAGCGGTTTCTCGCCGACCGGCCCGTGGAGATGGAGGGCGGCAAGAGCTGGGTCACCTTTCAGCCAATAGGCGTCATGCTCGCGATCATGCCGTGGAATTTTCCGTTCTGGCAGGTGTTCCGTTTCGCGGCACCGGCGCTCATGGCCGGCAATGTCGGCGTTCTCAAGCACTCCTCGAACGTCCCGCAGTGTGCCCTGGCCATCGAAGACGTTTTTCGCCGCGCCGGATTCGCGGATGGAGCTTTTCAGACTCTGCTGATCGGGTCCGACATGGTCGAGGGAATCATCGCTGATAGTCGCGTCGCGGCGGTCACGCTCACGGGAAGCGAAGGAGCCGGCCGATCGGTTGCGGGTGCCGCGGGGAGGAATCTCAAGAAGTCGGTGATGGAGCTTGGAGGAAGCGATCCGTTCGTCGTGATGCCAAGCGCTGATCTCGAGGTCGCGGTCTCGACCGCGGTAACTGCGCGGATGATCAACAACGGCCAGTCGTGCATCGCCGCCAAGAGATTCATCATTCACGAGAAGATCTATGATGAATTCCTCAAGAAATTCGTCGCCCGCGTTTCCGCCGTGCGCGTCGGAGACCCTGCGGACGAGAAGACCGAGCTCGGGCCACTGGCGACAGCGGCGATCCGCGACCAGCTCGATCAGCAGGTGAAGGCAACCGTCGCCGCTGGAGCGAAACTCGTTACCGGCGGGAAGAAGCTCGACCGGGAAGGATACTTCTACGAGCCGACCGTTCTGGCTGACATTCCACCCACCGCCCCCGCGGCGCGCGAAGAGCTATTCGGTCCGGTTGCCTCGGTCTTCAAAGCAAAGGACCTCACCGATGCGATCCGCATCGCCAACGGAACCACCTTTGGACTGGGCGCGTCGGCGTGGACCCGCGACGACCGCGAGCAGGCCCAGTTCGTAGCGGAGATCGAATCGGGACTTCTATTCATCAACGGCATGGTCGTATCCGATCCCCGTCTCCCGTTTGGCGGCGTCAAGAATTCGGGCTTCGGCCGGGAGCTGGGCGAGTTCGGCATCCACGAGTTCGTGAACATCAAGAGCGTCCGCGTCATCGAGAGCCAGAAAGAAGAGAAATCAGCGACGGAGTGATTCAAAGCTCCATCACCAGCTTCACATCGGGGTCGATCTCCGCCTGAGCGGCGCGTCGAGTGAGCCACGACACGATGAAGAACACCAGAAATGAAGACACCATTGCGACTGCCGATGCCGTCACGCCGGCGGGAAAGGTGAACACTTTCCAGTAGGCAGCCGTCTCGAGCGCGAGTGTGACGATCAAGCCAGTCGCGATCGACGCCATTGCTCCCGCGCGTGTTGCGCCCTGCCAGTTCAGTCCCACCGCCAGCGCCGGGACCAGCGTCGAGGCAAACAATCCCCATCCGAATATTCCGAGAAATGCCACCATCGTCCCCGATCGCTGCGCTGTGATCGCGGCCGCGATGGCGATCAGAACTGTCACCGCCCTTCCCCAACCCAGCTCGTTCTTCACCCGCCGGCCGAAAGCAACCGGCAAATCGTGCGTCACAATCGCGGCGCCGATATTGATAAAAGAGTTTGCCGCGCTCATTGTCGCGGCTGCTACTCCTGAGAACACCAGGGCCGCGAGAACTATCGGCGTGACATTGAGCAGGAGAGCAGGTGTCGCCTGATCGGGGCTTGCAAGTGGCGCCAGGCGACCGCTCAGCACGAATGCTTTCACGCCAACTCCCACGCTGAAGTACAGAAGCAGCACCAGCACCAGGCCAAGAGTCTTGAGCAGCGGATACCATTTGAGCTGCAACGGATCGCGAAGCATGTAGTACTTGTGCACGGCCTGCGGCTGGCCGAGTGAACCCATCGAAAACACGAAGAAGAAGGAAAGCGCCGCGAGTGGAGTGATTTTCCCCCATGGGCCAAGAAAGGTTGGGTCGTGCGCGAGAATCGTACGCGAGATTTCGCCGAGCCCGCCACCGAAATTGAGCACGAAAAGAAAAACGAGGACGGACGCCACGGCCATCAGTGTTCCCTGAAAGACATCGTTGTAGATGCCGGCGAGAATTCCGCCCGATGCGGAGTAGGCGAGCGTCACGCCCATTCCGATCCAGATTCCCCATCCGAGGCCCACTCCAAAGATGGAATTGATCACGACTCCCATCGCCAGCGCATTCGTCGCCATGTATCCCACTATGCCGACGAGAATCGCGACCGCCGACAGTCCCTGCGCGCCGCGCGAGCGATAGCGGGCGCCAATCGCATCCGGAATCGTGATCAGCGCGCGGGCTTCGCCAAGGAGCCGCATGCGCTTCGCCAGGACCCACGCGCCCATGACGTTCGTGACGGCGGCGGGAAGCACGATGTACATCGCGCCCAGGCCAACCGCGTAGATGAACCCCGGACCACCGATGAACGCAAAGCCGGAAACCGACACCGACACCGAAGCGACCGTGAGCGCGATGAGGCCGATTCCCTTTCCGGCGACGAAGAAGTCGGCCGCTGTTCGCGTTCGGCGCGCCGCCCAGACGCTAATCCCGAGGACCACGGCGAAGTAGAGAACGCCGACAGCGACTACCGCGGGACGAGCAGCATTCGGCAATGCGACCTGGAGGAGCGCGTTCACGTTCGGGGTTAGAATCATTCGTCGAGCTGGCCGTCCATCGTTTCTCGCGCCGCGTTCTCTTTGGCCACCTGATTCTCGCGAGCGAGCGCACGCACTCGCTCGACATCTTCGGCGCTCAGTGTCTGCGTCGCGAACGTAAGAGCATATGCGATCGGCAGCACGACGATGGGAAGCAGCCCCACTCCGTAGATCACGATCGCGGCTCGCGCGGGCAGTCCGAGCCAGAGGGTGCTGAGCGGACCCTCTGTCGCTGGCAGCGCCAACGCTGCGCCGAAGCCAATCACCAGCACCAGGACGACGAAGGCGAACGGAATCTTCAGCGGCCCTATCCCTCGGCGTCCGCGCGCGGCGCCAAGGATCATGATGGCGCCGAGTGCAACAGGAATTCCGAGAGCGAGAAGCCAGGCAGCCCAAACTGGTGTCCCCGCCGGGCTGAACGCGGCGGCGTAACCGGCAGCGATCGCCGCGATCGCCAGGAAAAGCGCAATGAGTGCCGCGCGCCGCGTAGCATCCTCCCCTGTCGCCGGCGTCCCTACGTGTGGCCCGGTCATGGAAGTCTCACGTTAGAGCAGAGCCAGCAACGCAAAAGTCGCCAGCCAGTGCTCTCCCATATAATCGCCCGAGACGTGTGGCAGACCGGCGGCGAGATGTTGCTCCGCCGCCTCGAGCGCGATTCCTCGCCGTGCATCGCTCGCGGGCCACGTCGCCGCGAT
>JBGQIT010000172.1:0-6337 GCA_041498575.1 Gemmatimonadaceae bacterium | reverse complement strand
TGGGCGGTCTGGCGGCGGCGACACGCGAAGTAGCAGATGTGCTCGATGCGTTCGGCTTCGATCGGTTGCTGATAGAGACCGTTGGTGTAGGTCAATCGGAATTGGACGTCGCGCGAACCGCCGATTCGACCGCCTTGATTCTCGTTCCGGAATCCGGTGATTCGATTCAGACGCTCAAAGCGGGGGTGATGGAAGTGGCGGACATCTTTGTCGTCAACAAGGCCGACCGACCCGGTGCCGACCGCTTGCGAAACGACGTCGAGTTGATGCTGGGTCTCCGCAAGGGCGTTTCATTCGGCAGCGTTCCCGCGCATCACGGCGTCGATCTCAAGCGCATGAATCCCGCGCGCGCGGCGCGCGAGGCGGCAGCCGTGCCGAATTCGGTCGAGTGGACGCCGCCGGTGTTGAGCGCCGTCGCGACGAAGGACGAGGGCATCACCGAGATCGTGGCGGCACTCGACCGTCACTTCGCTTATCTTGAGCAAAGCGGCAAGCTCAGCGCGCGCAGGCGGGAAAGATTGCGGGAGCGCGTGATGGATATCGTGGAGCAAAAAATCCGCGTCCGCTTGTGGAAGGATACGGCCACGATGAGTCGGCTCGAGCTGCAGCTGCCATCGGTTGAAGAAGGACGCGCTACCCCATTCGCCGTCGCCGACGAGCTGTTGCGACAGAGTGGTGAGCTCGTACGTGGAGAAGAGGATATATGACGAAACTCAAGAGTCCCAGCTCCAACGGCGCCGCTGACAGCGAGTTGATCGCGACGATCGAGGAGCAGAGCGCCGAGCTGCGCCTGCTTCGCAAGGAAGTCGCCGAGTGGCGGAAGAAGTACGAGAAGGGCGAGGTGCGCGACATCGCATTCACCAACTCGGAAAAGGAAGTCCAGCCTATCTACAGTCCGCTCGACGCGGCGGAGACGAGCGCCGAAGCGCTGGGAATGCCCGGATTCTATCCGTACACACGCGGCGTTCATCCCACCGGCTATCGCGGCCGTTTGTGGACGATGCGGCAGTTCGCGGGATTCGGGAGCGCGCGCGACACGAACGAACGATACAAATTCCTACTCGCGCACGGGCAGACAGGGCTCTCGGTGGCGTTCGATTTCCCCACCTTGATGGGGTACGACTCCGACCATCCCAGGTCCGAGGGCGAGGTGGGCAAATGCGGCGTCGCAATCTCGAGCCTCGCCGACATGGAGACGCTGTTCGATGGCATACCGCTGGACAAGGTCTCGACGTCGATGACAATCAACGGCCCGGCAGTAATCCTCTACTGCTTCTACATCGCCGCCGCGGAGAAGCAGGGTGTCGATTCGAAGAAGCTGCGTGGCACGATCCAAAACGACATCCTCAAGGAGTACATGGCGCAGCACGCATGGGTTTATCCCATTGAGCCGGCGCTCAGACTCATCGTCGACTGCTTCGAATGGTCTGCCGAGCACGTCCCGCAGTGGAACACGATCTCCATCTCCGGCTATCACATCAGAGAAGCCGGCGCGACGGCGGCGCAGGAGCTGGCCTTCACGCTCGCGGATGGGTTCACGTATGTTGAGCGCGGAATCGCGCGGGGTCTCGATGTCGATACGTTTGCACCGCGGCTCTCCTTCTTCTGGGACATCCACAACGATTTCTTCGAGGAAATAGCGAAGCTTCGCGCTGCCCGCCGCATCTGGGCGCGTCACATGAAAGATCGTTACGGGGCGAAGGATCCGCGCTCGCTGATGATGCGCTTCCATTCGCAGACAGCGGGGGTGACACTGACTGCTCAGCAGCCCATGAATAACGTCGTGCGCGTCGCGTACCAGGCGATGGCCGCCGTGCTCGGCGGAACTCAGTCGCTGCATACGAACTCGATGGACGAGACGCTCGCGCTCCCTACCGAAGAATCGGTTCAGGTCGCGCTGCGCACCCAGCAGGTTCTCGCCTTCGAAACGGGGATTCCCAACGTCATCGATCCGCTGGGCGGATCGTATTACGTCGAGACGCTGACCACCGAGCTGGAGCGAGAAGCCGAGATGCTGTTCAAGCAGATCGAGGAAGTTGGTGGAGTAGTCCGCGGCCTCGAGACTGGATGGCTCCAGCGCAAGATCAACGAGTCTGCCGCCCGCCAGCAATGGGAGATCGAACAGCATCGACGCGTTATCGTCGGCGTGAACGAATTCGTCACAGACGGACCGGCGCTCGAGATCGAGCTTCTCAGGATCGCCGAGGCCACCGAGCGTGAGCAGAGGCAGCGGATGGCGAAGATGCGAGCCGAGAGAGACAATGCAGTCGCAGAGAAGAGGCTGAGCGCGCTGCGCGAGGCGGCCGCCATCTCGAAGAATCTCATGCCCTACATCCTCGACTGCGCGCGCGCCTACTGCACACTGTACGAGATCCGCGCGGCGATGGAAACAGTGTTCGGCGCCTACCGCGAGCCAGTTTTCTTCTGAAGAAATCGAGCGAGTGGTGGGAGTCCGCCTTCGACGCCCACTATCTCCTGGAATACGGTCTCCTCTTTACGCCCGAGCACGATCGCCAGGAAACAGCACGTCTGATAAATCTCCTCGGCCTCCCGGTCGGATCGCGGATACTCGACGTCCCGTGCGGACAGGGACGACACTCGCACCTGCTGGCGGAGGCGGGCTACGATGTGGACGGTCTCGACTACTCGAACAAGTTGCTGCAGGTCGCGCGCAAGCGTGGTACGGGCGCGAATCTCCGCTACGCGCGTGGGGACATGCGAAAAATGCCGTCGCGCTGGACAAGGCGGTTTGATGCGGTGCTCAATCTCTTCACATCGTTCGGTTTCTTCGCGCACCCGGCCGAGGATGTGCGCGTTGTCCGGGAATTCGCTCGCGTGTTGAAGCCAGGGGGATTGCTCGTCTGGCACGGCGGCAGCCGGGATGGAGTGATGGCGCGTTTTCTGGAGCGCGATTGGTGGACCTCCGGAAAGACGCTGTTCGCGCAAGAGCGGGAGTTCGACCCATTGTCCGGTTTGCTGACAGTTCGATCGACGTGGAAGCGGGGCGCCAGAAGCGGTGGCCGCGAGCACAAGATCAGACTGTACACGGCAACGCGATTGTCGGAGCTGTTCGCCGATGCGGGTCTGGTCGTGGAACAGGCCTTTGACGGATTTCACGATCGACCTCTAAGAAGAACATCCTCCGAGATGCTGCTTGTCGCTCGCAAAGAGTAAAGCCCGATTGCCGCTCGCGCTCCGCTGCCGCTAACTTTGACTCTCTATGAGACCAATCCGAGTTCTCGTCGCCAAGCCAGGCCTTGATGGACACGACCGGGGCGCCAAGGTCGTCGCGGCGGCGCTTCGCGACGCCGGAATGGAGGTCATCTACACAGGCCTGCATCAGACGCCGGAGATGATCGCGACTGCCGCGGTGCAGGAAGACGTAGATGTGATCGGGCTCTCGATCCTGAGTGGCGCTCACATGACTCTCATTCCCCGCGTTCAGGAGCTGGTTCACGCGCAGGGCAGGGACGACATCCTGATCACCGGCGGTGGCATCATCCCGAAAGAAGATGTCGAGGCTCTCGAGTCGCGCGGGATCGGGCGACTCTTCGGGCCCGGCACTCCCACCAGTGAGCTGATCGCGTACATCAAGGAGTGGTTCGCCACGCGCGAAAAGCAGGAAGCGTAGTGAGCAACCGCCTGCGCGAGCTGAGCGACGAGGCAAGAGCGCTCGAGACAAAGCTCCGTGAGGCGGGCGGGGCCAAGCGGCTGGAGAAGCTCCATCAGCAGGGGAAGCTCTCGGCGCGCGAGCGCGTTGAGCTCCTTCGCGACCCTGGCTCGAGCACACTCGAGATAGGACTGCTCGTCGCGTATGACCAGTACGAAGGTCAAGCCCCCGCGGCGGGAGTGGTGACGTCGATCGTGCGAGTCCACGGTCGGGAGACAGTCGTCGTTGCCAACGACCCGACAGTGAAAGCGGGGTCGTGGTGGCCCGAGACGATCAAGAAGATTCTGCGGGCCCAGGAGATCGCGATGCGGTGCCGCATCCCGATCGTTTATCTGGTCGACTCCGCCGGCGTCAATCTGCCCTATCAAGAGGGCGTGTTCCCGGGCCAGTACGGAGCAGCGCGCATCTTCTATTACAACTCGATCATGAAACGTTACCTGCACATCCCGCAGATCGCGGCTGTGATGGGACAATGCATAGCGGGCGGCGCTTATCTCCCCGCCCTCTCGGATGTGATCCTCATGGTGAAGGGCACATCGTTCATGGGGCTGGGCGGTCCGAATCTGGTGAAGGGCGCGACCGGACAGGTCGTTGATTCGGAAACTCTGGGCGGCGCATCGACGCATACCCAGATCAGCGGCGTTGCCCACTACGCTCTCGATAACGATGAGGCGTGCATCGCCAAGATCCGCGACCTGATCGAGCGTCTGCCGACGTCGACGCGCGCCGTTGCCCTCCTGCCGCGCGACAGCGAGGAAAACGAGACGCGGTCTGGAAGGGCGCGCGCGGCTGGAACCACATCCAGGACCAAGGCAAGAACCGGGAAATCCGGCGGCAAGGAAGAGGACTTGTACGACCTGCTTCCCGCTGATCACCGCATGTCGTACGACATGCATGCAGTGCTCAGGGCGATTCTGGACCACGGCGAGATCGACGAGTTCCAGGAAGGCATCGCGAAGGAGATGATCTGCGGGGACGCGCGAATCGATGGAATCAATCTTGGCGTCATCGCGAATCAGCGCGGTCTAATCAAGGGACGTGAGGGAGAGAAGCCACGGTTCGGCGGCATCATTTATACCGAAAGTGCGGAGAAGGTCGCCTACTTCATCGATCGCTGCGACCGGCTCGGGATCCCACTGCTTTTTGTGCAGGACGTATCCGGCTTCATGGTCGGCACCGAGGCGGAACAGGAAGGAATCATCCGCGCCGGCGCGCGGTTCGTAGAAGCGATGGCGACGGCCCGCGTGCCCAAAATAGTTCTCACCGTCAATCACGCCTCCGGTGCCGGCTACTACGCGATGGCCGGCCAGGGATTCGATCCCGATTTCATCCTCAGTTGGCCGACCGGGCGCATGGCGGTGATGGAAGGTGAATCGGCAATCCAGGCAGTGCACGGGCCAGCGCTGGAGGCGGCCAAGAAGAATAGCGGCGTTCTGGATCCCGATGTCGCAAAGTCCGTGGACGAGATGCGGGCCGACTACGAGCACCAGCTGGATGCGCGATACGCGGCGGCGCGGGGATTCGTCGACGCGATTGTCTACCCGGAGAACACGCGCGAAATGCTGAGCCTCGCGCTCCGAGCGTCTCTGCACAATCCCGGACCGCACCTCGGTCCCTTCGTGCTTCCGCCACACCTCTCGGAGGAAAGCAGTTGAAGAACGTAGTCCGCGTCGCCGCGGGCCAGGGATTCTGGGGCGATGATCTCGACGCACCGCGCCGTCAGGTGGCAGGCGGGCAGATCGATTACCTGATGCTCGACTATCTCGCCGAAGTCACGATGTCGATTCTCCAGAAGCAGAAGGAACGCGACCCTTCGCTCGGCTACGCCCGTGACTTCATAGGTGCGATGGAAAGCGTTCTACCTGCCGTGCTCGAACGCGGAGTGAAGGTAGTTGCGAACGCCGGGGGCGTGAATCCGGCCGCCTGCGCTGTCGCGGTAAAAGCGATGGCAGGGAAATCCGGAACGACGGGAGGGCTCCGGATCGGAGTCGTCACCGGCGACGATCTGCTCGCTCGTCTCGACCAGCTCATCGCGGCCGGACACCCTCTCGCCAACATGGAGACCGGTGAGCCGCTGTCGACTGTGAGGGACCGCGTTCTTTCCGCCAACGCCTACCTCGGATCCGAGCCGATCGTCGAAGCACTCGGGAAAGGAGCGAACGTCGTCATTACCGGACGCTCGACCGATACCGCGCTGACAATGGCGCCGCTGCGTCACGAGTTTGGCTGGGGAACGACGAGCTGGGATCAGCTGGCAGCGGGAATCGTGGCGGGACACATCATCGAGTGCGGGGCGCAATGCTCGGGTGGCAACTGCCTGTACGATTGGCGCTCGATTCCTGACCTGGCGAATGTCGGATACCCTCTGGTAGAGGCAAGACCTGACGGCAAGTTCGTGGTGACGAAGCATCCGAACACGGGTGGAAGGGTGTCGGTTCAAACCGTGACCGAGCAACTGGTCTATGAGATGGGTGATCCACACTCCTACATCACTCCCGACGTCATCGCCGACTTCACGACGATCAGGCTGGCACGAGATGGCGATAATCGCGTGCTCGTATCGGGGATAAAAGGGAAACCGCCGACCGACAAGCTCAAGGTTTCCGTGGCCTACCGCGCCGGCTTCAAGGCGGTCGGGACTCTCGTTTACGTGTGGCCCGATGCGCT
>JBGQIT010000171.1:0-6356 GCA_041498575.1 Gemmatimonadaceae bacterium | reverse complement strand
TGACCTTGGTGCCGTTCTGCCGGATGATGACGAGGTACTGGGGGTTCCCAAAACCCGAGTACCAGATTCTCACCTCGCGCTGACCTTTGGGGAGCTGCGCCTGTGCGAGCGGGACGAGTCCAGCCGTGGCGATTGCCGCATCCTTGGTCTCGAAGATCGCGTCAGAGACGGGGCCCGTATCGTTGGCCGCGAATGAAGCTTGCTGAGCGAGGGACGAGCTGGACACTGCGAGCAGGAGGGTAGCTGCGGACGTAAGTCGGCTCATGCCAATAGGACGGTTCTCGCCAGCCCGAGGTCACATTTTACGACCTCATCCACACCTAAGCTCCAATCCCTTGGGGGACAAGGGGTTAGCCTGTGGGAAAGGCTCCTGGAAACGGACGTCGCTCACCAGGAACCCGTTATAACGTGGTTAACCGTCTCCCAAAGACCTGGCAGTAATAGAGACCGCCCGCCGAAGACCTCGCGATCCCGATTCCGGTCTCCTCGACGCCGCCATCGAGGATGTTGCGGCGGTGCCCGCTCGAGTTCATCCAACCCTGGACGGCAGTCTCCGCGTTGGGATAACCCAGTGCGACGTTCTCCGCGAGGCGACCGAACGGGTACCCTACATAGCGCGCGCGATCGCCGAGTGTTGGCAGCTGCGACTCGGGGATGTTATGGGCCATTTTCTGGAAGTACGCCATGTTCTCGGCCTGGATCTTCGCCATTCGATCCAGCTGCGCGTTGTAGACGAGCGCGGGCAACCCCTGACGTCGCCTCTCAGCGTTGATGAGATCGAAGATGCGCGCTTCGGTCCCGCCGTATTTGCTTGTGCTTGCAGACAACGGGCTCGATGGCGAACGCGCCGGAGCCGCAACGGCAATCGCGCAGCCGGCAACCAAGAGGGTGACGGCTGACGCGGCGAAATATCTCTGCACACGCATCCATCTTATAACGATCGGTCAGCGCGATCGTTCCAACGCGTCGAGAAGCCGGCGCGGCTCCAGGCTGGCGCGCTTCGCCGTAAAGACGCGCAGCCACCTCGCGCTCTTGTACAACTCTTCGGAGAGCGAGGGAAGATTGATCGTCCCGATCCAGCCCTCTCCCGTGAGCCGCTCCACCTTGCCGCTGCGCCTCAAGACCGGGATGTCGAGTCCCAGCATCTGAGTTTTCACCGGATAATCCAGCAGCAGCTCTCCAGGCGCGAGCCCGAACTCCCTGGCAAGGGAGTTCTCCGCTTCGGCGACGCGCTTCCTGTCCGTCGCGATCCATTCGACCATGTCGTCATCGAGCTCCGCGGCGGGCCATTCTGCCGCGCGCTTGTAAAGCCTCCGCTCCTTGAGCGCGAAGAGCAGTGGCGTCGGCCTGTCGCTCTCGAGTGTGTGCATCAAACCCTCGTCGGTGTGACGCGCCAGGGATTGAACGTCCACGACTTCGGCTTTGACGGCGTCCTCGACCAGTCGCTTGTACATCGCCGTCGCGCTTCTCACGGCGTGGTGCCAATAGACGTTCCGGTACATCTGGTACTTCGCGAACAGCAGCGACTCGAGCGCTGACAGCGCTTTCTCCTGGACACCCAGCGCCCGCCGCCCCGTTTCCGGATCGTCGACCAGGACGAGCGAATTCGTCAACCGGTCCACATCTATCTCGCCATAGGGGACTCCGCACATGAACGCATCGCGCTTCAGGTACTCGATCTTGTCGAGGTCGAGCGAACCCGAGATGAGTCCCTGCAACGGACTCTCGCTCCGCCCGCGAATCAGGTCGAAGACCGCGAGCGGAGAGTCCTTGCCCAGGTGCGACGACAGGAGGGACGCGACACTCCCTTCGGTGATGAGCGGACGCGCGACGTCTTCGTGGTGAAGCGCTCCGATCTCCTCCAACGCGTGGGAGAAGGGGTAGTGCCCTACATCGTGAAGGAGCGCCGCCGATCTGACTATCGCCTGGTCGATCTCACCGATCGACGTCGAGTCCTCCGCTTCACTGAGGAGCGCTAGAGTGCGACGTGAGAGGTGATGCGTCCCGAGCGCGTGCTCGAATCGAGAGTGGGTGGCGCCGGGGTAAACGAGGTACGTCCAGCCGAGCTGGCGTACGTATCTGAGCCGCTGAAAGACTTCGGTGTCGACGAGCTTGAGCGTCAGCTCGTCGACACGAATGTTGTTCCAGACGGGGTCGCGCAGAATCTCGAAGCGCACGGCCCGTCTCTCGCCCCGGGCTGGCGTTAGCCCTTCGGGCCGGCGTTCTTCGTCGCCGCGTCCACGTTTCCGATCTTTTCGAAGTTCTCGCGGAACATGCCCGCGAGCTTCCTCGCCTGCGCGTCGTAAGCGGCGGGATCAGACCACGTCGACCGCGGGTTCAGCACATTGGCGGGAACCCGGTTGATCTCGGTCGGGACCGCTAGCCCGAAGATTGGATCCCTGCGCGTGTCGCTCTCGTCCAGTTCGCCGCCCAGCGCGGCGTGAACGATGGCGCGCGTGTATTTGAGCTTGATGCGCTCGCCAGTTCCGTAGGGTCCACCACTCCAGCCCGTGTTGATCAGCCAGACTTTTGAGTCGTGCTCGCGCAGGTGGTCTCCGAGCATCCTCGCGTATTTCGTCGCGTGCCAGACGAGGAACGCCGCCCCGAAGCACGCGCTGAAGGTGGGCTGCGGCTCCTTCACCCCGCGCTCCGTACCCGCGACTTTGGCCGTGTATCCGGACAGGAAGTAGTACATCGCCTGCTGCGGGGTGAGTCGCGCAATTGGCGGCAATACTCCGAATGCATCGGCGGTCAGGAAGACGACATTCTTCGGATGACCACCGCGTCCCCCTTCGACGAAGTTGCGAATGTAGTGGAGCGGATAGGAAGCGCGCGTGTTCTCCGTGATGGACTGGTCGGCAAACCGGACCTCCTTGGTTGCCGGATCGAGCACCACGTTCTCGAGGACGGTGCCGAACATCTGGGTCGTGCGATAGATCTCTGGCTCGCTCTCGGGAGTAAGGTTGATGACCTTCGCGTAGCAGCCACCCTCGAAATTGAAGATCCCGTCCTTCGACCAGCCGTGCTCATCGTCGCCAATCAGCCGGCGATCCGGATCAGCGGAAAGTGTCGTTTTTCCGGTTCCGGAAAGCCCGAAGAACAAGGCTGTGTCGCCGGACCTTCCAACGTTTGCAGAGCAATGCATGGAGAGCACGCCCTGCTTTGGAAGCAGATAGTTCATGACCGTGAACATCGCCTTCTTCAATTCCCCGGCGTAGCGCGTGCCTCCGATGAGAATCGTACGCGCGGCGATGTTGAGAACGATGAAGGTTCCGGAGCGCGTACCATGGCGCGTGGGATTGGCTTCGAACTCGGGTGCGTGAAGAACTGTAAAGTTCGGATCGAACGTCGGGAGATCGCTCAGCTCCGGACGGATGAACATGTTGCGCACGAACGCCATGTGCCACGCGTTGGGCGACACGTAGCGCACGGACAACCGATATGATGGATCGGCGCCACAGTAGAGATCCTCGACGAACAGCTCGGGGGTCTCATTGAGATATCTGCGGACGTCTTCCAGCAGCAGTTGATATTTCTCGACCGTCAGCGGCTGATTGACCTTACCCCAATCAACATCCTTGTCCGAGCCCGGCTCCTTTACGACGAACTTGTCGTTCGGAGAGCGTCCCGTGTGGGGAGCGGTAACGGCGACGAACGGACCCATGTCCGCAAATTCGCCCTCGCCGCGGCGCGCTGCCGCCTGAAACAGCTCGGGCGCAATCAAATTCCAGTGGACCTCGCCGCGGGGGCTGAGTCCCTGCTTGCTCAAACCAATGCCGCTCTCGCGCACGACCTGCTTGCGCTGAGGCTTTATCTCGGTTGCCATTACGTGCCCTTCCTCTCATTGGTCCGCTGCTGCGCATCGATCACCGCGACGGCGGCCATATTCACGATATCCTGAACATCGGCGCCCTGCTCCAGCACGTGCACGGGAAGATTCATACCCAGCAGAATCGGTCCGATTTTCGTGGCGCCGCCCAGGTGGTGGAGGAGCTTGTACGCGATGTTCCCGGCGCTCAGGTTGGGGAATATCAGTACGTTCGCCCGCTCCTTGAGCATGCTGAAGGGATACGCCGAACGGAGGATGTTCTCGTCCATCGCCGTATCCGCCTGCATCTCGCCGTCGACGACGAGCGCAGGGTCGCGCTTTCTCAGAATCGCGACCGCCTTCGCGACCTTCTCCGCTTCCGGATGGCGCACTGATCCGAAGTTGGAGAACGACAGCATCGCGATCCGGGGTGTGATGCCGAAAGTCTGAACGATCCTGCCCGCTGAATAGGCAATCTGCGCCAACTGCTCAGCGGTGGGATCGATGTTGACGGTCGTGTCTCCACAGAAGATAACGTGCTTCTCAAAGACGAGCATGTAGAGCCCGCTCACGATCTCGGCCTTGGGATGCGGCCCGATGACTTGTAGCGCGGGACGAATGGTTTCCGGGTAGTGCATGCCAACACCGGCGAGGAGCGCGTCGGCATCGCCGCATGCAACCATTACGGATCCGAAGTAGTTCCCGTTGAAGAGAAGCTGATGCGCTTCGCCGTGGCTGAGTCCTTTTCGCTGCCGGCGCTTCCACAGATAGTCGGCGTACCTGTCGCGCTTCTCGGATGTGCCCGGATCGTCGATCAGGATGTCGCGGAGGGAAATGTGATTTTCGCCGGCGATGCGCTCTATGTTGGCGCGCTGGCCGAGGAGGATCGCAGAGCCAATGCCTTCATCGACGATCATCCGGGCGGCGCGCATGATCTTGGGCTCTTCACCCTCGGGGAACACTATGCGCTTTGGATCGCGCACCGCACGGTTGATGATTCCGCGCATTATTCCGCGCGCGCGCCCGAGCCGGGCTTCGAGCTGCTCGCGGTATTGTTCGAGGTCGACCATCTCCTTGGCAACGCCACTCGCGACAGCCGCCCACGCGACTGCCGGCGCAACCCAGAGCAACACGCGCGGATCGAAGGGGAAGGGAATCAGATAATCCGGTCCGAATTTTACCGAGCGCAGGCCGTAGAGACGCGACACGCTATCGGGCACGTCCTCCTTCGCGAGCGCGGCCAACGCGCGGGTCGCCGCCATTTTCATCTCTTCATTAACCTGAGTTGCTCGTACATCGAGTGCGCCGCGAAAGATGAAGGGGAATCCCAGTACGTTGTTGACCTGGTTGGGAAAGTCGCTGCGTCCCGTGGCGATGATCGCGTCCGACCGGACAGCGCGAACCTGGTCTGGGAGTATCTCCGGCTCCGGGTTCGCCAGCGCGAAGATGATCGGCTTCTTCGCCATCTTCGCCACCATTTCCCCCGTGATGGCGCCTGCCACCGAGAGTCCGACGAAGACATCGGCACCCGCGAGCGCATCCGCTACCGAGCGAGCCTTGGTCTTGCTCGCGAACTTCGCCTTGTACGGGTCGAGCTCTCCGGGCCTTCCTTCGTAGACGACGCCCTGGCGGTCGGTGAGCAGAATGTTCTCGCGTGGCACGCCGAGCCTGACATAGTGCTCGGCCGTCGAGATCGCGGCGGCACCCGCGCCCGAGAACACCACGCGGACCTTTTCGATTTTCTTTCCCACGATTTCGAGCGCGTTGAGTAGTGCCGCGCCGGAAATGATCGCCGTCCCGTGCTGGTCGTCGTGGAAGACGGGGATCTTCATCGTCTTCCGCAGCGTCTCCTCGATGTAAAAGCAGTCGGGCGCCCGAATGTCCTCGAGATTGATTCCCCCGACGGTCGGCTCGAGTAGCTGGCAGAACCTGATCACGTCGTCCGGATTCTCGGAGCCGACCTCGAGATCGAACACGTCGAGATCCGCGAACTGCTTGAAGAGATTGGCCTTGCCTTCCATCACGGGCTTCGCTGCCAGCGCTCCGATGTTGCCGAGCCCCAGCACGGCAGTACCATTGGTCACGACTGCGACGAGGTTACCCTTTGCCGTGTACTTGTAGACGTCGTCAGGTGCCGCCTTGATCTCGAGGCAAGGCACCGCCACTCCCGGGGAGTACGCGAGTGCGAGGTCGCGCTGGTTGTTGAGGGGCTTGGTCGGTACTACCGCGATCTTTCCGGGACGGCCGGATGAGTGGTAGTCGAGGGCATCTTCACGCTTCATGGAACGTGGAAAAATGCCACGCGCGCGAGCCAAGTGCTACCTCGTGCGGGTACATTAGACCGACATGGTAATCCCGTATCCACGCATCCCGCCCACGATAGTCTCGATTGGCCCGATCGCGCTCCGATGGTACAGCGTGATGTATGTCGTCGGATATGTCCTGGGTTATCGTCTCGCGCTAAGGCGCATTGGGACCGGCCGGTCGCGACTCAGCCGCGAGGATCTCGACAATCTGATCTGGTATCTCGTCGCGGGAATGCTGCTTG
>JBGQIT010000170.1:0-6376 GCA_041498575.1 Gemmatimonadaceae bacterium | reverse complement strand
TATTGAACGATGTGAACGGCTTTCACGTGAAGGCGGCAGACGCGATTCGCGCGCTCGACGGAGCTACCGCCGGACCTGTGCGAGAGGGAGGTGTCGGAGGAGGAACGGGCATGGTCTGCTTCGGCTTCAAGGGCGGGATCGGCACGGCTTCGCGCCGCCTGGATGCGCAGAGCGGCGGTTACACCGTTGGTGTCCTGGTGCAGTGCAATGCCGGACGCAGGGCCGAGCTTCGGATTGCCGGCGCTCCGGTGGGGCGCGAGATCACCGATCTGACTCCGTGTCAGAGTATGTCGGGAGTCGGGGGTCGAATGCGAGCATGCGGTGCAACTGGAATGGCGCCGACCGACGAGCGGTGGGAAGGAATGGGTTCGATAATTGTCGTGGTAGCAACGGATGCTCCATTGCTTTCAGACCAGCTTCGCCGCCTCGCGGTGAGAGCCGCACTTGGTGTGGGCGTAGTAGGGGGAAAAGGCGAGAACAGCTCCGGTGATCTGATCATCGCGTTCTCGACCGCAAATGCGCGTGCCGCGCAGGACACGGGCCTCGCACACCCGGAGATGCTTCCCAACGCGAGAATGAATCCGCTGTTCTACGCTACGGTGCAGGCAACTGAGGAAGCGATAGTGAATGCAATGGTAGCGGCGGAAACCATGACCGGCGCGAACGGCGTCAGAGTCTATGCGTTGCCGCACGATCGCCTGAAGACCGTTCTCCGAAAGTACAATCGGCTGGAGGAGAAGCCGGCACCTTGAACGGAACAGGCCGAATGAGACTCCGCTTTCCACACCCCCTGACATTACTGGTGGGATTTATTGCGCTGGTAGCGGTTTTGAGCTGGGTGCTGCCGGCTGGCCAGTTCGAACGCCGCGATGATCCGGTGACCGGTCGCAGAGTAGTGGTGGCGGGAACGTACCATTCGGTGCCGCAGCAACCGGTGACGCCGTTGGGTGCGAGCTATCAGTGGCGCAGATACCAGCTTTCCAGTTCACTACCTCGGGACGTCACCTGCGGAAGTCGCATCACAGGCAACTGCCTGTGTCATCACGCCATCTAGTGGCGTCCCGACGTTCTGAGCCTGACAGCTGGCGACTTTGGTCGGCTACTGGCTGGTCGCCTGTTCAGTTGCAGTCGAGATCGCCTCAAATGATGGCGCCGACTCCAGAAGCGCCCTTGCGCCGATATATCGTCCGTTATAACTTCTGGCCGAACGATATATCGCCAGTACTATCATAGGCGTTAGCTGACGCCTCACTGGCTCGATAGATCCAACCTGGAGGGGGTTAATCGATGCAAGAGAGAAACTGCGGGCCTGGGTTCGCCTGGGCGTTCGGGATGCGGCCGGAGAACTTTGGATTCGACCCCGGCACTTTTTGGGGCGGTCGCGGCAAGTCGCGTGGCGGGCCGTTCGGTGGCGGTAGGATGTTCGACCAGGGGCACCTGAAGTTCGTGATTCTTCGCCTTCTCGACGAGAAGCCGCGTCACGGCTACGAGATCATCAAGGAGATCGAGGAGCGTTTCGGCGGCATGTATTCGCCGAGTCCGGGAACGGTTTATCCAACGCTCACGATGCTCGAAGATCTCGGCTACGCGCGAGCGAGACCGGAGGAGAGCGGCAAGAAGATTTACGAGATCACCGAAGAAGGGCGGGCGCATCTCGCCGAGAACCAGCCGCTGATCGATGACATCTTCTCGCGCATCGCCGAGTTTGCCCAGAACATTTTCGGAGAGCCGATGATGGAAGTGCATCGGGGATTCAAGAACATCGGCAAGGCGATCTATGCTTCGAAGACCTCGACGAGGACCCCAGAGCAAATAAAGAAGATCAGGGAAATCCTCGATCGCGCCGCCAGCGAGATCGAAGGCGTCTGACGGACCGTTGGTCGTTGTTCAAGGCGCCCGCATGAGTAGCAGCGCCTGAATCCTCAAGGACCCGCCCGAAGGGTCGGTTGGCAAGGATTCTGAACTGTTCGTCTCGAGCGCGGCGATGGCCTCAAGCCACTCGTCGGCAGGCAGGTTCGAATGCAACAGCGCATCGAGCTCCAGTTCGACAGCGGCGCACTGTTGGGTGGTGGCGACTCTTCGGGCGCGAGCCGCGGTGACCGATCGGGTCGCTCGCAGATGCGGCGACGCGCTTTGAATCGCCACGTCAATCCGACTCGTGATCTGGCGTCGCCGCACCGTGCTCTGTGCTCCGACGCCTGCTGCCGCGGACGCTCTCTCGCGCGCATTCCAGGCGTGTAACGCGCGAAGGGCATGCTCGGAATCCGCGGCATCATTGGGGATCTCATCACCACTGGCGCTCAGGCACGCCCTGATTTGATCGTCGAGACCAGTCGACACCTCGTCTCCGAGTTCCACTAGAAGCTGCGGCCGGTCATTCGAGGCAATCGCGGCAATGAAGCCAGAGCGAGTCGCGCTGACCGTCGCGACGAGCGCGTCATCGCGATTCGCGTCGTCAGATGTGACCCAGGTTTGAAGAATAGAGCGCAGGCGCTCGGTCTTCGCGGGCGTGCTCTCGGGCAATGAGTCGTTCGCCAGCGACGAGGCACTTCCGACTCGAACCGGGTCCGACAAAGGATCTGGTGCACTCGTTCCGACCGAGCTTCGGGCGATGGTCCATTTGCGCTGCACGATCAGCTCGGTCTCGAGCGCTGCCGCAGCGCTTCGAGGGGGACGCACCAGATGAACGCTGACGCGTTGGTGTTGCGACCCCATTCGGGCGACACGCCCCACTCGCTGCTCCATTCGCGCCAGCGTCCACGGGACATCCAGGTGCACGACCACCTGGGCATCCTGAAGATTCACTCCCTCGCTCAGCAGGTCCGTCGTTAGAAACAGGTCAATCGTCTCGGCAGGTCCTGGCACCGGAAAGTGGCTCGCGCGTGGCGCGAAGCGACCGATTGCTTCGCCCCGTGTGAGCGCGCCTCCCACGACTCTCGCGCCGTGAGACGTGAGCATCGCAACGCGCCCCACCGGGGCCAATCGACGAAATAGCATGGACACTGTCTCAGAGTACTGAGCGAAGGCGACGATCTTTGCAGCGGCGTGCGATGTCCTGATTTCCATCATGATTTCGGCGCGCTCCGCGTCCAGCGCACTGGCGGAAGAGAACCGCGCGAGAAACTGCTGCAGCGCGTTCAGGTGCACGCGAATGGCCTCGAGCAATTCAGTGTGTTCCGCTATAGGCGCGGACAGAAGCGCCGGAAATCCCAGTTGCAGCGCGCCCTCGCCGTAAGTCCACGTCTCCAGCTCGCGCGCGGTTGGATAGGTGCCGGCTTCCAACGAGGCGCAGAGTGCCGTTGCCCGAGCAATGCGCCGACGAACCGCCTCCCGGAGCGCGGCTTCGCTCGATGCCCACTGGTGCACCAGACCTCGACCGATGAGAACACCGCCGAGTCCGCCATCGCGGACGGGAAGTGGCGGCGGAAGATTCATCAACTCGTCGACCACGCTCGCTCTGTCGGAGAGCTGATGATGTTTCGCTGGGAGCACGGTGGGAATCATCAATGTCCCCTCCAGGCGCGCGTGCTCGCGGCGCACGACACATAGCCCGAGCTCGGCGGATGTCAGTGACTGTGCCCTCGATCCCAGAAACAAAGACAACAGTGCTACCAGATCGGATCGTCGATTATAAATCGGAGTCGCGCTCAGCAGCAGCACCCGCGCTCCTCGGGCGAGCGATGCGAGCGCGAAGTATCTGTTCGTCGCCGGGTTTCTCACGTGGTGCGCTTCGTCCACGATGACGAGACCGTACCGCTCTTGCTCGGGCGCCGCGCCACGACGATGGCGCAGGTCGTCCGCATCCGCGCGGCTCAACGCCTCGAACGTGACTATGTCCGCAACTGTTCGCGTTGTGGCGAGTGCATCACGCCACATCGAAGCAAGCGCCGCGGGGGTGACGACCAGGCAACGCGCGTATTGCCGGGCGACCGCAGTTGCAACGTAGGTCTTACCCATACCAACATCATCGCAGAGCAGCGCACCGTTGAACTGTTTCAGAGCGGTTCGCAAGCGTGTTGCGGCCGAAATCTGGTGCGGCTGGAGTGAGATCGCCCCGACAATTGCCTGCGAGGAAGATTCGGCGAGGTAAAGTCGGGCAATCCGTGATCGTACGGCGGCGGCGGACACTAGTCGCACTCGTCAGTCCAGGAGAGCAGAGGCTGCACGTCGGTGAGATGCAGTTGGTACGCACCGAGGACCGCGCCCAGGATCTCGTCGTGGGAGGGGATATCGCCACGCATTGCCCGTTCGCCCAACGGGGCCATTAGGCTGCGAGCACGATTCCAGTCGCCAGGAATCGGAAGGAGCGACAGGGTCCAGCCCAGGTACCTTCGATAGCCACCGCGTGCCGGCTCGGCGATCGAGTTGAGCCAGGCCGCCGCGAGCGAGCTGTTGAGAAGTGTTGCCAGAGCATGGGCGTCGCTGCTGGTAGCGCAGCTCACGACATAGCAGCTGTTCAGGGCGACGAATGACTCGTGCGCCTCGAGGACGGTCGCGCGCGGCGTCAGTCCGAAATCAGCCCAGACAACTCGTGGATGCTGATTCCCTGCGCTCTCGGTGCGGAACACAGACCACCAGAGAATTCGCCCGTGAAAATCGCTTCGCGCGCTCAACACGTCACGAAAAGGAAGCAGCCATCGCCGCGCGAGTGGAGGGAGCGCTCGTCGAGGTCGATCGTGCTCGTCATGAGGCCACACCAGATATTCACGCGGCCCGGCCACCATCCACTTCTCCAGCGTCTCGCCGCGAATGAGCGGGCGAAGCAGGTCGCGCTCGATCAGCCCGGTTCGACCACCAGCGGATATGGACGCAACGTCTCCATCGATCGACTCGACGCGCACAATGTAGGCGCTGTTGCATCCTGTCTTGACGCCGAGAAGCGGGCGGCCGAAATCGCTGTGAAAGAAAGGAACGCCCCTCCGCGCAACCCGATCGAACGCTCTGCGCGCGAGCGGAGGAATGAGCACCCACGGGCTGCCGGATGTGCTATCGAGGGGCAACAAGTCGCGAGGGCAGCTCCAACGTATTGTGCCTTGTCGGGTGCGAACTGCCGCCCTCGCCGCCGGCCTGAAATCAGCGGAGTGGTCCATCCGCCGGCGAGCAACAAGGAGCGACGGATAAACCGCGGCGTCGAATTGCGAGTGCGATTCGACGAGATCCTCGAGCACGATTACATCGGTGCGGTCGAGCAACAATTGACGGACTCCGCCGCCGGCGAGCGACCGCCATAACTTGGTTGGAAGTAGAAGCGCCAGTGTGCCGCCGGGGCGGAGCAGCTCACACGATCGCTCGACGAAGAGGGCCGCGAGGTCAATTTGAGCCGCGAATCCGCGCCCAGCGCCGGCAGAGCTCGCGCCGCTTTCCCAGGCAGCGTTGCGATATACGGTGAAATCCCGCCTCAGCCGCTCGCGCGATGTCTCCGCGATGTGATGCACGCGCACCCAGGGCGGATTGCCGATGATGACATCGAACCCTCGGGCGGCGGCCACATCGGAGAAGTGCGCGGCAAAGGAGAAAGGGAGCGCGGCGCCAGCGCGTAGGGATTTTGCTCTCTGTGCGTTCTCTCGGAGACGAGACCTGATACTGGCGAGACGGACCCGCGTCTCCACCTCGGGGGCGTGACGGTCACCAAACAGATCCCTGCTCCGCAGCGCAATGAGTATCTCTCTACGCTCGACGCTCAATCTGATTTGCCCGCGCATCAGCACGTCGATCGCAGCCGAGCGCTCGAGGCGGTCGAGCGCGCGGGCAAGAGTGCGCTTCCTCGGCCCGATAGCTCTCACGTAGCGAGCCCGCAGGCTTACGATCCTACTCCCGCTGGGCAACGCGCCGCGATCATCGAACGCTCCGCCGGCGAGCGAATCGCCGACGCGAATGTGACGGTCGAGATTGGGGAGCGGAGCGATTCGCATCGGGTCGACATCGTCGCTCTCGATCACAATCGACAGCCACAGGCGAAGCTCGCAAAGCCAGACAGCCATCGGGTTGAGGTCGACGCCAAAGATCGACGACGTCAGCACGCGCCGCCGGATGTCGGCGATGGAGCCGGATTCACCGTGCTCCCTCCGCAGCGCCGCGATCCTTTCGAGCATGTGGACGAGGAACGCGCCCGATCCGCAGGCGGGATCGAGGACTTTGATTCGGCGAAGAGCCTCGATCCGAGCCCCGCTCTCGGGAAGCGATGCGAGGGCGTGCCCGGTGATGTCCTCGACCAGATCCTGGGGCGTGTAGAACGCACCGCTCATTTTGCGGTCGGGTGCGGCCATAAGAGCTTCGAACGTCTTGCCGAGGATCTCCGGATCTATCGAGGCTTCGGACCAGTCGGCAGAATCCTCGCGTCCACTGAAGCGGTAGTGGGAGAGGAGCGAGCCGAAAG
>JBGQIT010000169.1:0-6403 GCA_041498575.1 Gemmatimonadaceae bacterium | reverse complement strand
GGGGGGGGGGTTGGACTTCTGGCTTTTAAATAAAAAGGCGGACACGCGTTTCCGCCTTTCCGCCTAACATACATCTGAGCTATCCGCCGTTCAACGACGGCGGACGCTGTGCTCGCTCAGCGAATAAAGCCTCGATCCGGTCGCTCAGTCGCGCGCTCTGCCTTCTTCTTGGCCAGGAGCGCCATCGATACCGAATCGGTTCGCGCCTTCACGACCGTCCCGCCGGAGCTGTCGCCGGTTACGACGGTATCTTTGCATTCACGCTGATCATAGACCGAGCGTGTAGCGCATCCGGACCGAAGGAGCCTGGACGGACCGCCGGCTGCCGGCGCGGCCGGCACGCATTTGCCGGTTGCAGCCGCGCTGGCGGAGCACTCGGCCTCCGCGCGCGTCGCTGGACGGCGGGAGACCGAATACATGAGTGCCGCTAATGACGATACAGCAACTGCGAGCAGTAACACCGCGATCAGCAGCTCGCCGATCACGAAACCGCGACGGGCCCGTTGTGCCGGGCTGCCGTCGGCCGGCACTAGTACTCCACCCAGTTGTCGACCCACGTGTTACGCAGAGTTACCAGCGCACCCATCGCCGTCGTAGACTTCGCAACTTCGCAGGAGTCGTAGTTGTACTGCTTGGTACCGTTAGCGGTTGACCCGGGCACGTAGGTCCCGAGCTTCACGTTTAGTCCGCTCACGGTGGCGCCCGAAATTCCGTTGTTTCCGTTTGAGGTGATGTCATTGCCCACCAGCAGCACGCCTCTCCATCCCACAGATCCGTTGAGCGTTAGCGAACCGGTAACGATGAGCATTCCAGTTCCGGATGATGGAAGAGAGAAGTCACCGTTGACGCGGATGATCGGATAATAGGTCGAAAGTGTGTCAGCGAAGGACGCCGTCATCGCGGCGGTTGGCCACGTGCTGCCCGGCATAATAATGCTGGGCGTGATGGCTCCAAGGTTCAGGATTCCGTTCCAGTCGATGGCGACCGAATCGGGAGCTACGGAATCGACCGGCGGGTCGCCCACTGCCACCGTCTTGCCGGTGTACCCCGGATTCACGGGAACTACTACACCCGCCACCGCTGCCGAGTCTCCGCAGAGATCGATTCCGCCGAGCGTCCCTGCGCCACCGTTCTTCTGAAGACCTGAGAGCGCTGTCCATCCCGCCAGAACCTGCATCGGGGCCGGCTCCCACAACACGTACTGAGCAACCGTACGCACGCCCTGTGGCGTTCCCGCGTAAGCGCCCGCGGTCTCGACGCCCCTCGAGCGAGCGACGTAGAGCCCCGACTGCGAGCCCTTCACCGGGCGCAGACGGGTCAGCGTCACCGTCGCGGTGCCACCAGTCATCGGGATCACGGCGGTGTCAGGCGTAGCACCGGGAACATGGGAAAAGCCCGGGTGGCCTGCCATCAGCGAGTCGCGACGGACAAGAAAGATCTCGAGTCCCTGCTCAGCAATTCTGAAAGCAGCGATCTGGGATTTCTGGTCGGCGACCGATCTACGCTCCGCGCTCACCAGAGAAAAGCCTCCGGCGATCATGATCGTCAGAGCGGCGATGACGAGGAGAGCAATTGGAATCGCAAACCCACGGCGTTCGGCGTTGTTCGGCATATAGTCAAGCCTCTCGGCTAGTTTGTGCGGTTCTTGAAGAAAACCGCGGTTGTGAAGGGCGCTTTTTCGTTGGTTATCTGACCTGGAGCAATGTTTTCACTGATACCGTCGAGATGGAGCTCCAGTCCGCGCAGGTCCGCCAGATTCGCCGGCGGATTCACCTGAGCGACAGAGCCGCCATTTACCGCGAAGAACTTCCAGCCCGCGGTGTTGGCGAAAGGTGCTACCAGCTCCTCGGACGTCTGGACTCCCCCAGGCGTGATGATCGTGCGGTAGAGACCGACCTTACCCGGAACGGCTGTCGAAGCCTTGAACTCGTACTTGACCTTGTTGTAGAGAAAAACCGGGGTTCCAAGGCCTCCGCCGGCCGGAAGCGCCGGGGTGACCAGTACGGTTCTCCCATTTGGAACCATCGTGATGCTGACGCTGGTGCAGGCTGCTGGATCGCCAACTGTCTCCGTAGCCGGATTCTCTACGTATGCATACGCGCCAGTAATGAAGTTTCTCCATGCGTAGCCGTAGAAACCGTTGTTGGCAACAGCTTGCGCGTAGGTGGTTGAATCAACCGGAAGCAGGCTCAATTGCGTACCACCGTTTGCGTTCTTGCACATGACGCCGATCGCGAAGGGAATCCGCAGCGTCAGCGAAGTCGATGTTGCGGCGACGACTCCGCCAGTGGCCTCGATCATTCGGAAGTCGGACACAACACGGTTGAGCGATGCGCGCGACACGTTACGCGCCGCGTTGCCCATTCCCTGGCGGTCGAAGAATCTGCCCTGCACAGTCAGCAGCCTGGTGAAAAGCGAACCGACAATGGCGAAGAGCACGATTCCAACGAGGAGCTCGATGATCGTGAAGCCGCGGCGAGCGCGGCGAGCGTTATAGTGTCTCATTGGGTTCACCCTGTTGGGCAATCGGTGCACAGAACTTTTGACGTGCGCGCTTTGGTCCGGGAGAAGCTTATGGTGTCGGGCTTGAACTTCAGGTTCGCGGGCGTGATCACTACCGTTACGGTCTTCATTACGGCGGCGACTGGCTCGGTTACCCTTATTACAGTCGTATGAGGATAGGGCATAGTGCTCACCGAGACCGTGCTCGTCCCGGTGGGGATCGAATCGTACGGGAGGCCCTCGAGGCGATTGACCTCCTGCATGAGCACGCCATTTCTGTAGGCGTTGCCGCTCGCGATTAGTGAACTCTGCGACACCGAGTAGATGAGCGAGGCGAGCGAAGCGACGGCGACGGCAAGAAGCACCATTGCCACGATGACCTCGACGATGACGAACCCTTTCCTGGGCTTCGTGACGATCGTGGTGGCGGCAGCGGCGCGATCGAAGTTGCGCAATGAGATTTTCATTATGGTACGAGCCTCACGAATCCCGCCGTGCTGGCGGTGATCGTCTTGTTGTAATCGCCATTGGCGAGGAAGATGGAAACGGGCGACGACGAAACACCGTTCGGGAAGACATCAAACGTCGTTGGAGTGAACTGAAGCGTAGAAAGGCGATATTCCGAGGTGTCTCCGTAAAACGCCCTGATGCGGAGCACCGCGCCGGTCTTGCGATCGACGAACTGGTAGCTGCGAGTGGACGCGTCGGCCTGAACGCGAACTGGTTCGCGCTGGCGAGCGGCCACCGCGAAGGCGTTCTGCATATCCGACACGATTATAGTTGCGGCGCGGTTGACGCGCTGGTGGCGCACGATGCGCGACATGGCAGGGCCTGTCATCGCCGCCAGGATGCCGATGACGACCAGAACAATGGCGATCTCAAAGATGGAGAATCCTTTGAGCCCGCGGGGGGTGGCGTTTTTGCTCGAGCTTGGCGCCATACTGAAAGCCTCCGTCGGAGCCGTCGGGTTTGAGACCCACGACGCCCCAGTTGCGTTGCGTTCTATTTAGAGATGGACGAATAGGGCACTTGCCTGCAACCCAAAAAACCCGTTAGAATCGAGTTAAGGCCATCTACGCGGCATTAACCCCAGAAACCCTAGCTCAGCAGTTTGATTGCGGCGAGGATTTCTGAATTATCGCGTCGCTCGTTGTTGTTGCGCTCGACGTGGGACCAGCGAACCCGGCCCTCCCTGTCAATCAGGAAGTAGGCACGGTTGGAGTAAAACCGGTCTTCATTAAGGACTCCGTAAGCCCGCGAAACGTCCCGCTTGAAGTCGCTCAGGAGCTCGGTTTTCATCTGCAGCTTGTTCTTGAATTCCTTGAGCGAAGCCGTCGAGTCGACCGAGATGGGAAGGATATCGACTCCCTTCCCCGCGAACTGATCGAAGTCCTCGGTGAAGCAAATCAGCTCCTTTGAGCAGGTTCCCGTGAATGCGAGCGGGAAGAACGCGAGCAGTACATTTCGCTTGCCGCGAAATGATGAGAGCGATACTTCGCTTCCGGACGTAGAAGCCGCGGAAAAATCGGGAGCGAGATCCCCGACCTGCGGCGAATTTTGCAGTTGTGTACCGGTCATCGCGTGAACCTAACGACTCCTGAGGATCGGATGGAAACTGAGACAAAAGAGGCTAGTCAAAAGCTCACGGTGCGCTGCCAGTTCTGCAACACTTGGAACCGCATCGACGCCGGTAAAGTCACCGCCGGCCCGAAATGCGGAAAGTGCGGCAAGCCGATCCTGCTGGAGCGTCCGATCCTTCTCACCGATGAAACCTTCACTCGCACCATCAATGAAAGCGACGTCCCGGTCGCCGTCGACTTCTACGCCGACTGGTGCGGCCCCTGTCGGATGATGGCGCCCGCGGTCGACGCCCTTGCCGCGCACCTACAGGGAAAAGCACTCGTCGCCAAGCTCAACACCGATAACTCAGCCAGAACGGCGTCTGGATTCGGCATTCGCGGCATTCCAACGACGATCGTCTTCAAGGGCGGAAAGGAGGTCGCGCGTCAATCGGGGGCGATCCCGCTTGAAGGACTGAAGCAGTTAATGGCAAAGGCGGGCGTCGCCCTCTGATCGCTCGTTCGGCTTACGAGATCGCCGGGCCTTTCAGCACCTTCTCCACCGCGGTCGCCAGCTCCTTGCCCGAGAACGGCTTGTTCAGGAAATTCGCGCCGCCAGGGACTCCGGTCCGCGCATCCTGATCCGCGTAGCCGGATATGAAGAGAGCGCGCAATCCAGGCCGCGTGGGCGCCAGACGCTCGACAACTTCCCGGCCCCGCAGCCCCGGCATGAACATGTCGGTTATCACCAGATCGATCTTGCCCTGGTGAGCCTCCGCGATTCGGATCGCGGCCTCACCGTTCTCTGCCTCGAGGACGTTGTAGTGCGCCCGGCGCAGAATCTTTAGCACGATCGCCCGCACGGATTGCTCGTCGTCGACGAGGAGGATGGTTTCCTTTAATCCGGGTTCGGGAGCGGCGGTCATTGTGGGGATATTTTGGCCGGTGTGATGGATAAACAAGCTACTTCAGGGACAACCGTTATGGCCAGCACTCTTTCAATGCCGCGATAAAGGACTGTCCGGACACCGCGCGTTTCAAGAGAGGAAAGTCGCGCCTTCTGTTGCATTGGTGCAACACTTCTGTCGCTCCCTCAGTGCTTCATTCAGTTCGTTTTCATCTGCTCCAGATGTTAGCCCCTATTAGACGTGGCTAATGGACTTGTTGCCTTGCCACCGCAGTTGCTGTTGGAGACAAACGTCCCTATTGCCGAACTCAGCAGTTTTGCTAACGTTGTGTCCGCTTAATCACGTACCTTCGCGCGGCAACTTTTTCCACAATACACCGACCGACGGGAAACAAATGACCAGCGCCCTGGCTCGAAAAGACTTTCGCGCAGCTTCAGACCCGTCCCCGTCGTACAACCCAGTTAATGAGAAAATGCGAGCCCTGATCGTCGATGACGACCGGACACTCAGAGAAGGTTGCGCCAGCGTGCTGCGAAGCGAGGGCTTCGTCGTAGAGGTTACCGCGCGCGGCGATGAAGCAATCGACATGGTTCGCCGGTCCAGGTTCGACATAATGTTCGTCGATGTCTACATGACGCCTGTTTCCGGAATCGACGTCTTGAAGGCCGTGATGGCCACAGCCCCGAACACTCTGGTCGTTCTAATGACCGGCAATCCCAGCGTCGACTCCAGCATCGAGGCGATGCAAATCGGTGCCTGGGAGTACCTCTCGAAGCCGTACTCCGGTACTCAGCTGCAATTGATCCTGGGGCGAGCGGCCCACACCGTCTCCACGCGTCGTCAGTCCGAAGCGCCGGCGCTCGATACGCAGGAAGGTGGCGCAGGTAGTCTTCTTGTGGGCACGTCGCCAGCGTTTCGGCGCGCGACGGAGCTTGCCAAGAAGGCAGCCCCTACAAACGCCGCCGTGATGATCGTCGGTGAAACCGGAACGGGGAAGGAAGTTCTCGCCCAGTACATTCACCAGCTCAGTCGTCGCTCCAGACGACGTCTGGTTCCGATCAATTGCGCTGCCATCCCTGAGCAGCTCCTCGAATCGGAGATGTTCGGCCATCGCAAAGGAGCCTTCACCGGCGCCGATCGAGAAAAGATGGGACTGCTCGAGCTTGCGGATGGTGGGACGCTCTTTCTCGACGAGCTGAGCGAGATGTCGATGCCACTGCAGGCAAAGATGCTTCGCGTCCTCCAGGATGGAATTGTGCGTCGCGTCGGCAGCGAACAAGAGGACGCCGTCGTGGACGTCCGGTTCGTTTCAGCGACCAACCGGGATCCGCGCGAGTCCATCAGGAATAAGCAGCTGCGCGAGGACTTGTACTACCGCCTGAACGTGGTTCAGGTAATAATCCCGCCACTGCGCGAGCGTGCCGAAGACATTCC
>JBGQIT010000168.1:0-6409 GCA_041498575.1 Gemmatimonadaceae bacterium | reverse complement strand
GTTCATCGGGGCGGTCGTAAAGGTCGTCAAGCTTTTCATCCACGGGCCGCGAAAGGTCGAACGGCTCCTTGCCCTCGAGTCACTCGAGGAACAGCGCGAGTTTTTCGACCGCGAGTGGAATACGCGCCGCTGGAAGCTCCTCTTTCCGCTCCTGATCAACCGCTGGACATTCAGCCGCGCATTGGAGCCGGAGTTTTTCCGCGAAGTCGAAAACCCGAGCTTCGCGGCGCATTTCCGGGCGCTGCTGGAACACGCGCTCTGTGATATTCCGGTCCGCAGCAACTATTTCCTGCATCAAATGCTGCTCGGGACATTTCCGAACCGGGTGCCCGACGGCGTGCCACCCTATCTGCACCGCACGCAGCGCGAGATTCTTCGCGCCAGGTTCGATTGTCTCGATCTGGTCGACGGGGGTTACGGGGAATACCTGCGCAACTGCGATGATTCGAGTATCGACGCGCTCGCGATCTCCAACATCTGCGAATGGCTCGACGCTGACGGAATCGACCAGCTGTTCGAGCAGGTCGTGAGAGTGGCGAAGCCGGGCGCGAGGTTCTGCTTCCGGAATTTCGTCGGCCATACCGAGGTTCCCACTCGCTTTCGGGCCGTGGTCATCGAGGACTTCGAGGCGGGACGCAAAGCGATCCTCCGCGACAGAAGCTGTCTCCAGTCGCGCATCGCCATCTGCAGGATCGACAAATGACGGCGCGCCCGGCCACTCATCCGGATCGAGACTCGACGGTGCTGTCGCGGTACGACCCAAATGTCGGGCTCGAGTCTGCGTCCGACCCGGGTGTCGAGCTGGAACACGGCACGAAGGACTTCGCGATTCGCGACGCGACTTCGGCCGACAATCAGCAGCTGATCGAGCTCGCCGCCGCGTGTTCCATGGTTAGCGACCTCACCATTCGGATTGATCGTGGGCCCGATTTCTTCGCGCTGAATCGGCTCGAAGGCGAACAGTGGAGAGTGGGAGTTGCCGAGCGGGACGGAATGATCGTGGGTTGTGTTGCCATCAGCGAGCGCCTTGCGTTCGTCAATGGCCGGGAGCGGCGCACTGGGTATGTCGGCGATCTGAAGGTGCATCCCGCGCATCGCGACACGCGCATCGCCGACGAGCTGTCGCATTACGCCGAGCGGGCCTGCGAAGGGCTGCCGCCGACCGCGCCGGTGATGATCACGGTTCTCGCCGGTAATCGAGCAATGGAGCGGAGGCTCGCTGGGCCGCGCGGCGTTCCGGTGCTCAGGCGGATCGCAACGATTCGCACGCATTCGATTCCGATTCTCTGGCGGCGCCGCGTGAATAGTTCCGGTTCCATCCGTATCGCAACTGCCCGCTGGACCGATCTCGATGAAATGGCGGCTCTCTGGGGCAGAGTCGCGCCGTTGCGTCAGCTCGCGCCGGTTCTGTCTGCCAGCGCGCTGGCAGATTGGATGCTTGCCGCGCCCGGACTCGGCATCTCGAGGTACCGGCTCGCGCGCTCTTCCGGCGGCGAGCTGCTGGGATTCCTTGCGGTGTGGGACCAGCGAATGTTCAAGCAGCTCAATGTAGTGGCATACTCGCCACGCATGAAGGCCGCGCGGTGGGCATTCAATCTTTTCGCCCCCATGGTGGGCGGAGAACGGATGCCGCAAGCGGGATTTCCACTCAATTGCATCAGCATCGCGCACATCTGCGTTCCCCGCGACAAGCCTCAAGTGCTGCGGGCACTGGTCATCTCCGCTTACAACGAGCTGAGACGCTCGGGCTGCTCGTTCATGAATCTTGGACTGGACCGACGAGACCCGTTGTCGACTGCCATGGTCGGCCTTTTGGCGCAGCCGACCGACGTCAACGCGTACATCGTGACGACACGAGGCGGCGTCATTCCCGAGTATCTCGACGAGCGGCCGTTGCACAACGAGATCGCTCTCGTTTAACGGCGAAATCAATGACCCATCCGGACGTTCGCCGTTCAATGACCCATCCCGACATTGGCCATTCACCCGACCCGTGAAGACCACGAGCTTCTCTCTCTCGTTTTTCGTGGTCGAGCGGCGATGGTGGATCATCGCCGGGTGGTTGATTCTCGCCGCGCTCGTTATTCCGAGCGCATCGCGCGTCGAGCAGCGTCTCGATGTCGCCGCATCCGTGCCGGGGAGCGAGTCCGCGCGCGTTCAGGCACTCATTGCGGCGCGCTTCCCCGCTGCCTTTCCATCCTACGCCGTGGTTGTGGTCACCGGGGGCGCGTCGCCAAACACCGCCGAGGGTCGCGCGATTCTCGTGAAACTGCGCGAGACGCTTTCGAAGCTTCCCGCGGTGTCGCGCACGCTGTCCTACCTCGATGCTCCTGACAGCGCGTTCGTCGGCCCCAACGGTGAGACGTATATGGTAGTCGGTCTCGAGACCCGCGGACGGCGCCCGGACGATCTCGTCCCACTTCTGCGCACCGCGACGAAATCGGTAGAGTCCGGTCTTCACCCACGGTTTCCGGGCCTGACACTCAGGTGGACCGGCGAGATTGCACTCAACTACGATCTTCGCAAAGCCAGCGCTGCCCAGGCGCGCGAAGCAGAGCGAAAAGTTCTGCCAATCACGGCGCTGCTGCTCATCGTCGCGTTCGGCGCAGTCGCTGCCGCGCTGCTCCCGGTGCTGGCCGGAGCAGTGTCGATCTCACTCGCCCTTGGCGGAGCGGTACTGCTCACCAACTTCTTTCCGCTGTCTCTGCTGCTCCAGAACGTCGTCGCAATGCTCGGGCTCGGCCTCGGAATCGACTATGCCCTGCTTGTAGTAGGACGATTCCGCGAAGGCTTGCTCGAAGGGAGGACGAGCCGCGCAGCAGCGGCAGAAGCAGTCACGAAAGCGGGGCACACGATCGCGCTCTCCGGAGCGTCGGTCGCGATCGCATTCTCGGCGCTGCTCATCGTTCCGGTCAACGAGATCCGTTCTATCGCCGTCGGCGGATTGCTGGTGATCTCGGTCGCGGTTCTACTCGCAACGTCCCTACTGCCGGCCCTCCTCTCGCTGATGGGCGCGCGGATCAACGCCGGCAGAATTCGCGGACCGTCGCTCGGTGCGGCATCGGAGCGCTGGCGCCGCTGGGGACGATTCGTGTGCGCGCATCCCCTCGCCGTGCTGCTGCTGGCCAGCGCTCCACTGGGCGCGATCGCACTCCAGACGACAAGGCTCACCAGCGATCTGCCGCGGGGAGACTGGCTGCCGCGCGACATGGAATCGTCGCGCGCGCTCAGAACGCTCTCGGGCATGCGAACGAGTGGAATCGTCAACGCTGTGCGCGTCGTCGTCGAATTCCCGAAGGAAACCACTTGGGACTCGCCATCTGGATGGGCAGCCCTGCGCCGCGCCAGCGAAACGTTGGCGGCTGATCCAAGGGTATCCCGCGTACGCTCGCTATCGACCGTCACTGGGTTGACCACGCCAAATCTGGAGGTGCTGGCTGGGATACCTCCCGACGTGCGTGGCTCAATGGTCACCGCGGACGGGCGACTGGCGCTGATCGAGATCCTTCCCACGGAGGCAACGGGCGTTCGTGGTGCCGGAGAAATCGTCCGCGACCTTAGAAACCTTGCATCGGGATCTCTACTGCGACTGCCCGGGAGCGTCGTGGAGGTAGGAGGTCTGCCCGCGCTGAACGTCGACTACGAGACATCCACACTCGGCCACTTCAAGTCGATCGTTCTGGTGGTGGTCGTGGTAACCCTCATATCACTATTGCTCGGCTTCCGATCGGCGCTGATCGCGATCAAGGCGGTGGCGCTGAATCTCTTCTCTGTAGCCGTCGCATTCGGGGCCGTGGTGCTGGTTTTCCAGGACGGTCACGGAATCCGCGCGCTCGGCCTCGAGGCGGCGCTCGGCGGAACGTTCCCCGCGATTCCTCTGATCGTATTCTGCGTAGTGTTCGGCCTCAGCATGGATTACGAGGTCTTTCTGGTGGCGCGCATCGCCGAAGCGAGGGCGGTGGGAATGAGCGAAGATGATGCGATCGTCGAGGGGCTGGCGCGCACGGGCGGGCTCATCAGCAGCGCGGCGGCAATAATGATCGCGGTTTTTGCCGCCTTTACCCTCGGCGATTTCGTGCTGATCAAGATCCTCGGCTTCGCACTTTCGGTGGCCGTTCTAGTCGACGCGACAGTTATGAGGCTCGCCGTGGGGCCAGCGCTGCTCAAGCTCGGCGGGAGGTGGAATTGGTGGCCCGGCAAGACCTTTCAACTGGTACGCTCCGTGCCTAACATCAAGGTACCTAATCCAACCGAGGGACGACTGCATGGCCCTTCGCAATCTGTTTCCTGAATCGATCTTCGGACGCAAGCTCAATCCCAACGCCGAGCGGCGGTTGCGCCTGTCACAGGCGCGTGCCGAAGAGACGATCATTCGTGGTCACGTCGACAACGCGCTGATGTTCGTCGACACTCTGGCGGAGGATCTCTCGTTCGACCGAGCGATCGACACCTACATTCGCGTGATGGGGATTCCGGAACCGCTTGCTAGCACCGTGGCGACCCGGGCCCTGGTCCATTTGGGTCGCGATCTGGTGCCGTTCCGGCGGCGGATGCAGCGCGAAGGTGAGGATGTCGCGGCCGAGAAGCCACGGCTCAGGCTGGACGAGGCGTCGCGCTCTCAGGATATCAAGAGAGGGGCGTAGGGCATTAACGCGAGCTAAAAAAGAACGGGATCCGAGATCTCAGAGGGCGTAGATACCGGTTAACTGGACTGAAAGAGAACGGGATCCGAGATCTCAGAGAGCGTAGATCCCGGTTGTAAGTAACTGCGCTCCGACCTCTCTCTGTGGGATCCACCGCTCGATTTGCGCTGGACCGTGCACAGTGAGGTCGGAGCGTTTTGACTGTCACCTGAGATCTCTGCTTCTCAGATCTCGGATCCCGTTCAGTTCTTTGCCACCTACGCCGTGGCGCCGGTTTCGGCTCCTGCCCCGCGCGCCTCCCGCAGATCCGCGAGACTCACCAGAAAAATGGCCGTCACGATGACGGCCGAGGTGACGCACCAGATGCAAATGGCGTGGATGACCCCGAGCTCGAGGTACGTCAGCCACGCCGAGAACAGCACGCCGACGGCTGCTTCGGCAACCAGTACAACGGAGATCACTGGCTCATACTCGAAGCGCGCCAGCGTCCCGATCAGGGCGACCAGAAACACGTCGAGATAAAAGAGTAGTCCCCAGGCGGCGACCGGCAGCCCAAGGAATCTCGACCACTTGCTGGTGTTCACGGTTTCGCACGAGCCGATGGTGCAGCTCAGCTCACCGATGACGCCGAGCTTGTAGAGCGTGAGGTAGAGGCTGATGAAGATCCCGGCCAGCGCGAGCGCGGCCACGATCATCCGCTTCGTCACTTCTTCGGCGCTGGTGCCGTGGAGCCGACCGTCGCGACCGGAGGAGTCGCGGTTTTCCCAACAGAATCGACGAGCTTTTTCAACTCATCGTAGTTTCGCATCCCGGGATACATTTTGTTGCCGATGATGAACGTCGGAGTGGAGCTCACTCCGCGCCTCAGACCGTCGGCGAGATTGGCGCCGATGCGCTTCTGGTATTTGCGAGCGTCGTAACAGCTCTCCCACTTGGCGACGTCGAGCCCGACCTCTCCGGCGTAGCGCTTGAAGAATGGCTTTGGAGCTTCGGTCGCCTCGCCATTCCATTCTTCCTGACCCTGAAAGATCCGGTCGTGCATCGGCCAGAACTTGCCCTGCTCATCCGCGCACGCCGCGGCGTTTGACGCCGCCAGCGTATTGCGGTGCTGGGTCAGCGGGAAATCGTAGTAGGTGAGGCTCGCGAGCCCTGGCTCGATGATCCTGGTTCGCACGTCGGGCTCGGTCACCGTGGCGAAGCCGGCGCACGAAGGGCACTCGAAATCGGCGTACTCGAGAATCTTCACCGGGGCATCGACCTTGCCTATCAAGTAGCCCTGAGCGGGTCCGGCGTTGGTCGTGTCGGCTACTTCACGAACGTCGACTGATGTGGACTTGGGCTTGCTCGCGATGTATCCAAGCGCGGCAACGCCGACGAGCGCGATGAAGCCAAGTACCCACAGGAACGCCTTTGGCCGACTTGATGCACGGGCGTCTTTGACGATCTTTTTCGGGGGGGCGTTCCTTTCTCTCGGTGGTTCGCTGTTTGGTGGCATCTTCCGTGGTCGATTTCGTGCGTTGACGGCTGAGTACGCCGTGACGCGAAAGCTAAGAGAGGGGTATAGAGATGCAAGCTGATGTCCTGAGAGCTCCCGTGGGTCCCGGAGCGATGCACGTCGAGCGATACGGGCACGGAGGAACCGCCGTCATTCTCCTGCACGGATTCGGGACGTGCAATTTTCTGTGGCGCGCGATTGCTCCGGCGATTACCGCCGCAGGTCACACAGCGTACTCGGTGGATCTGCTCGGGCACGGACAGTCCGACCG
>JBGQIT010000167.1:0-6434 GCA_041498575.1 Gemmatimonadaceae bacterium | reverse complement strand
CGGGCCGGGATCAGACTGAAGCAGGAAAGCAGTGTCAATCAGCCGAAGATCCGCGCTGGCCGACGCGTCGGCCTTCAACAACGATTCGAGCGCTCGATGTAGCTCGGGGTCACTGCTTGCCAACATCTCCAGCCGGACGGCCCGGTTGCTCGCGCTCAGTTCGACGATCTCGTCGAAACTGGCCTGGACTTCTTCCCAGCGTTGCGCGTTCACCCGAGTGGTTCACCCTTGAGGTCGAGCGCAAGCCACGCTCGAGCAGAGCGGAGCTCGCGCTTGGCCGTTGCGAGCGACACTCCTATTGCCGTAGCGCTCTCTTCGAGAGTCAAGCCGCCAAAGTAGCGGTGTTGCAGCAACTGGCCCTGGCGGGGACTCAATCCCTCGAGCCGCTTGAGTGCATCATCCAGCTCGGCGACCGTCTCGAGGTTTTCGTCGGAGATCCATTCAAACCCGTCAAGGTCTAATGGTCTCATGCCGCCTCCGCGTTTTGCCGCGAGACGGGCGCGGGCTCGGTCGACGAGCAGATTCCGCATGATCTCGGAGGCCAGCGCGAGGAAATGGGCGCGGTCCGGCAGGTCGACGCGGGGAGCGTCAACGAGTCGGATGTACGCCTCGTGCACCAGTTCGGTCGTGTTGAGCGAGTTGTCACCTGGCGCGCCCCCCAACCGCCGGTGCGCCAGATCGCGCAGCCGGTCGTACACGAGGGGGATGAGCCGATCGCGAGCACTTTCGTCCCCCGAGCTCCATTGTCGCAAGAGACCTGTGACCTCGTATGAGGCGGATGCGATCCCTTCCTTCCGATTAGGCATCGGCGACCCAGCATAAGCGTTCCAGGTCCGCCCGGCAAGCAGAGTGAGCCGGTTCGACCGCCGATTCCGTTTCGGAAGGGTGAAGGAAAGAACCAGCCCTTAATCCCGCATCCGGAGTCATTATGTCGGTCTCACAGCACCGTGTTTCGTTGTTCCATGTAGCGGACGTCTTGATCTCTGCAGCCAGCCCGCGTCGGGTCCTCGTCGCTGTGGTGGCCATCGCCGCCGGAGCGTTCGCATGCAGAGACACGACGACACCGAAAGAAGTTTCAAAGGCGGTACCCGCTGGGCCGAGCGAGACGATGGGAGTCGGATTTACGAGCACCCTGATCGCACGCGGCACACTCGGCACGTTTCACATGCAATCCAAAACCGCTGATTATGATGTCGAGCTCAAGTCGCACGACAACACCGACGTCGCAGTCGCGAACATTAGCATCCTAGCGGGTGGAAGTTCAGGTTGGCACTCACATCCCGGACCTGTACTGGTCGTCGTGAAAACCGGAACGATCACGTTCTACCGGGCGGACAATCCCAACTGCGCAGCTGACGTTTACGGCCCCGGCACCTCATTCACTGAGCAAGGCGGTCTCATCGCGAACGCCACCAACCAGGGAACGGTCGACGTGGTTGGAGTGGCGACCTTCCTCGCGCCCCCGGGTGTTGCACTGCGTATTGATGCGGCGAAACCTGACAATTGTTCGTGATCAAATCCTGGATCCAAGGCGGATTCTGCGACAGCGTGCAGCGGGCGCGTGCGACGGGCCTTTCCACGGTCGGGTTGTTGGACTACCGCGGCTGGCCTCGTCGCATGACGTTGTGTTTCATTCGATATTCTCGTTGTTAGACTGCATGTGCCTCTCAACGTGGCAGTTCTTTCCTCTCTAACGGGGGTACGCCGCCAATCCCGGCATACTGGCGGGGATCCCGAGACTTCCCGCAGGCGGCAGCTTGTGGCTGCGGTACCACTCCTGCCTTGCGAGATTGATGCGGTCGCCGCGCTCCATCCACAGCTGCGTCGTGTGGTCGTAGCGCGCAAGAATGTTGTGAAGCCAGTACGGCCTGTTCTCCCTCAGCCAAGCCTTCTCGTACTCATCGCGGATCAGAGAGTAGCCGTCGCGGAGATCCTGGAGCCTACCGTTCACGCCGGTGATGTCCGCCAGATCGCGTCCGGGTGATTTGCTCGTTGTATCGGCGGCGCGATCGTACATCGCGACTACTTCATCGGCGAACTGAAACTTCATTCCGATGAAGTCGATCCGGCGCGCTCCGACCTTCATCGCCTCGATCGCATCGCGCTCGCGCGTGATTTTGGGATCGGCCTGGGCTATGAAGACCAGTGCGGACTCGGCGAGAATACGAAGGTCGTGAGTGTACGGCCTGATGCGCTGCGCCATGCTACGCCCTTCGTCGGTCCATGGATCGAGCCAGAACAAGTAGTCGCTCGCATCACCGACATTTGCGTTCGCCAACAACGCGTGGGCGGCTGACAGCCGTCGCTGTGCTTCGTCTATCTTGCCGCTCAGGTCGCCGTGAAAAACTCGCCCATAACTCGACGCAAACGCATCGATGCTGCTCTCCCCTGCCTGCCACCCCGCGGCCGCTCCAAACAGATCGCCGTACCAGGTCTGATTGAACAGCGCCTCGCCGTCGTCGTCCCATGAAGTGTTGATCATTCCAGTGGCGCCGAGCCGCTGCCCATCGCGCACGAAACGCTGGATGTTGACGAGAGCGACCGCGTTGTTGGGATACACTCGATTCCAGCTACTTACGCCGGGAGCGACCCATGTCTCCATCCCCACATTGCGAAACGGAGCGATGAATCGAACGTATGAGGTATCGGCGCCATACGTCCATGGGACTGCAATCAGGTCCTTCGGAATGGTGTTCACCAGCTCTGGTGAGCTCAACGCGACGTCGCCCCAGAATAGAAATTTCTTTCCGCTCGGCTTGAGCGCGTCCGCGATCTGCTTCAGGAAATCGAGATAGACGACGCCGATTCCCACGGTTTTCACCCTGTCGGCGGTCTGCCCGCGTCCGAGCTCGAACGTTTCGTCCGCGCCGAGGTGGACGAACCGGCTGGGAAAGAGCGTGTTGATCTCGGCGAACATCTGCCTGATCAGAGGAAGCGAGCCCGGCTGTCCGGGCGCGAGCACGTGCCCGTGCGCTGTCTCTCCGAGGGGCGAATAGATCTCGTACTTCAGCGCATGGTGCAGGTGGCCGAACGCCTCCTGCTCCGGCATGATGTCGACGTGATAGTTGGCGGCGTACGCGACGAGCTCCTTCACGTCGGCGTGTGTCATCGCTCCGCCCGGCGGCGCGATCAACGGATTCGAGTCATAAGCGAGCGTGTGCTCGAAGTACGGCGAGAAGAGGTTGACCTTGTACGCGGCGAGCGTCCGGATCTGTTTTTTCTGGAAGTCGAGGGTCGGCACGGGGCCGCGCGAGAGATCGTCGTGGAATCCACGGTAGCGCATCGCCGGCCAGTCGCGAATCGTCGCGCGATAGAGTCTGGCCTGGTCGCCATCGCCACTTACAAGCTGCTTCACCGTCTGCGCGCCGTAGAACACGCCGGCCGAGGTGGTGCCGATGACGACGATGCGATTGCCGTCGGGGGTGACGACATAACCTTCGTCCTTCATCGCCGGATCGAGCGTGAGCGAGTGGCGCCGCAGCACGCTCTGGGCAGTGGAGGCGTCGGCGCGGAGGAGCACCACACGGGGACCTGGCCCCGTCTCGCCGGTGACGACGCGAATCCCGCGCTCCTTCAGCGCATTCGTGAGATCCAGGGCCGCAAATCGATCATCAGCGTTCACCGGCCGGGCAATGGTGATCCCATTTTGCACGGGCACCGATCCTTCTACATGCATCTCCCGAGGCTGGGGAATCAGGCGGAGATCGGTCTGCGCCGGCGAGCGCGCAGCCAGAAGGAAGGAAAGAAAGATCAGAACGGGCGTCGATTTCATTTTATCAGTGGTCGAAGATTGGTCCGCTGCGCCCGACAAATATGACCCTCTATCCGCCCTTCTGAAGGTGAGTCCCTTGTTTTGCGAGCCACGCCTCGGCCGGGGGAACCTCAAGGAAAATGTGGAGCGGGCTCATGTAATTCGTGTTGAGCTTCTCATACATTCGAGTCATTCCGAACAGCATGCGTCCCGTCACGACTATGGCAGTCGGACCAAGCTCGCCCCGGTTGAACATCTCGCCAGACATAGTCGACAGACTTTGGATCTGGGCGACCGACATTTCGGCTTCAGCTCCGCTGGCGTCGAACAACTCGGCATAGCCACGGGCCGTGAGCGCTCTGGTCTCCGTAAGATGATATCGGAGCTCCTCATAGGTGAGAATTCCCATCGCGCGGGAGTATAGCCTTCCACTCGTGTGCTCGACTCTGGCAGTAATTGGCATTCCAACCTGAAGATAGCGTTTGGGTCCGCGCTTGCTTGCAGGGGACCTTCTCGAGTCTGAACTAATCAACCGCACCTCCCCGACTGAAGCGGTTGCCTGGCCAATGCTTTATATACCTTGACAAGCATATGCCCACTGGTGTATATAAGGAGCATGAAATCTGCGTTCGAAATCATTGCCGAGCCGAATCGCCGCGCGATAATGAGCCTCCTGGTCTCCTCGCAACAGTCGGTTGGACAAATCGAGCGTCGCCTTCGTATGCCCCAGCCGACCGTGTCAAAGCACCTGCGAGTGCTGCGCGAGGCCGGTTTCGTGGAATCCACGGTGGACGCACAGCGCCGTCTCTACCGGCTGAGACCCGAACCACTTCAGGAGTTGGATGACTGGCTGGCTCCGTTCCGTCGGTTCTGGTCCTCTCACGTGGATGCTCTCGAGCGCCACCTCGATCGCATGGATCAATCAACTCCAACGAAAAAAAAGGAGAAGAGGACGCGGCCCAAACCGCGAACTTGACAAAGGAGAAACGAAATGAAAATCAAACTGACCAGCGTATACGCGGACGACCAGGAAAGGGCCCTGCGCTTCTATACGGAGGTACTGGGCTTTGCCAAGAAGGCCGATTTCAGTCAGGGTCCATATCGCTGGCTGACCGTAGCCTCGCCCGAGGAACCGGACGGCACCGAGCTGCAGCTGGCGCTGAACAACAACCCCGCAGCGAAAGCATATCAGCAGGCGATGTTTCAACAGCGTCAGCCTGCGGCCATGTTTTTCACCGACAACATCAACGGCGACTACGAGCGGATCAAGGCGCGCGGCGCGGAGTTCACGATGGCGCCCACCGACGTGACCGCCTCGATCATCGCGATGCTGAACGATACCTGCGGCAACCTCATTCAGCTCACCCAGCTGGCACGCCATTCACGCTAACGAGAAGAAGATGACCGATCGCGCGCAGTACACACCGGGTCCGGCCAGCGGTGCCCAGGTACTAAAGGACGGAGAGAAGTGGACGCTCGTTCTCGTCAGAGAAATGCGCCACTCGCCGGAAAGAGTCTGGCGGGCGCTAACCGACCCGGCGCAGCTGCGCGAATGGGCGCCGTTCGACAGCGATGGGAGCCTTGATACTGTTGGAACGACGGTGAAGCTCACGACCGTGGGAGCGCCCACTCCGCGAGTGACCGAAACAACAGTGACGCGAGCCGACGCTCCCAACGCGCTCGAGTACAACTGGGGTGGCTTCGACATGCGGTGGGAACTCGAAGCCCTTGGTGGCGGCACGCGCCTGACGCTGTGGACCAATATCGATCGCCGCTTCATCTCAATGGGTGCTGCCGGGTGGCACATCTGCTTCGATGTGCTGGATCGGCTTCTCGCGGGTCAGCCCATTGGACGCACCGTCGGGCCCGAGGCCATGAAGTTCGGCGGCTGGCAGCGATTGAACGCCGAGTACGCAAAGCAGTTCGGTATTGAAACCGCCAACTCGCGCCCCAACGCCCCGAAGCGTTGAAGCGTGTGAGGAACGACAACCCGCTGCCAACAACCCAAAGCCCGGAGGTACCCGATGTCTACTGCAACCGCCCGCACCGTCTCCGTTCCCCGTTGGATGCTCTGGACCGGCTGGCTCCTTTCCTTTGCGGTGGTCGCGCAGCTGCTGAGCAGCGCTTGGTTCAGGGCAACCCACCACGCCAACGCGGTGGCCGAAATTGTTGGGGCTTATGGCTATCCCGAATCGGCCATCGTCCGCATTGTCATTGCGGAATGCGCCTTGGTGGTGCTCTACCTTGTTCCCCAAACCTCGGTACTCGCCGCAATCGTGATGACCGGCTATCTCGGCGGCGCGGTGGCCGCCCATTTGAGGATGGCAGACACGGCGCGCGCGGCGATTCCGTTGGTCGTAGGCGTTTTCGCCTGGGGCGGCTTGTACTTGCGGGACAGCCGCATCCGCGAACTTGTTCCCTTCCGCCGGTCAGCGTGAGTGGGACTAGAATCCTCCACTGTCTTGCAAACGACATGGCATCTGTACCTTCCAGGGTGAGAACATGAAAAAGTCGGGCGCGGGCCAAGACCAGTCGCCATCGGAGCTCATCTCGAAAAGAATCGTCGAACTCGGGGACTGGCGCGGGGAAACCCTCAGCAGAATGCGCAGGCTCATCAAGGATGCGGACCCGGACGTCGTCGAGGAGTGGAAATGGGGGGACGTTCCGGTGTGGTCGCACAGCG
>JBGQIT010000166.1:0-6443 GCA_041498575.1 Gemmatimonadaceae bacterium | reverse complement strand
CGCCATCCCGACAGCCAAGCTCGGCGCGCCGCCCGTGCGCGACAGAAGTGATTTCTCTCCGACATCCTGCGCTAGGATCTGCATCTGTGTCGGATCGAGCGTGAATCCCCAGTGCTGCACCGCCGCGGCCGCGCTCGCAGCCGTTGTCCCGATCGCGCTCGCCGGAGCGTTGATCGCGAAGTAGACGCCGGGCGTCAGCACGCAGGCGGCGATGAGCGCCATCACCGCCACTAGCGACTCGGTGAGCATTCCACCGTAGCCTACCATCCGCGCGTCGGCCTCGTTCGCCAGCAGCTTGGGCGTCGTTCCCGACGCGATGAGCGAATGAAAACCGCTGATGGCGCCGCACGCGATGGTGATAAACGCGAACGGAAAAATCTTTCCGGCGAACACCGGGCCCGTGCCATCGGTGAACTGCGTTACCGCCGGCATCTGAAGGGGCGGAAGCACGATCACGATTCCGAGCGCCAGCGCCAACACGACGCCGATCTTAACGAATGCAGAGAGATAGTCGCGCGGGGCAAGCAGCAGCCACACTGGAAGCACGGACGCAAAAAAACTGTACACCATTATGAGCAATGCGAGCGCCTTGGGCGTGAGAGTGAACATCGGTGCGAGCGCGGGATTCGATGCCACCCACCTGCCTGCAAGTAGCGCTACGAACAAAAGGACGAGACCGATGGCGCTCGCCTCCAGCACGCGGTACGGGCGAACCCAGCGCAGGTAGATCCCCATGATCAATGCCGTCGGAATCGTGAGTCCGATCGTCACAACACCCCACGGACTTGCCTTGAGAGCGTTCACGACGACCAACGCGAGCACGGCGATCAGCACGATCATGATGCCGAGCACAGCGACGAGCGCCGTGAAGCCGGCGATGGGACCGATCTCTTCCTTCGCCATCTGGCCCAGCGACTTGCCGTCGCGCCGAACCGATGCGGCGAGGATCACGAAGTCCTGGACCGCGCCGCCGAGGGCAACGCCGATGATTATCCAGAGCGCGCCGGGGAGAAATCCGAATTGTGCGGCGAGCGTCGGTCCCACCAGCGGACCAGGTCCGGCGATCGCCGCGAAATGGTGGCCAAAAACCACCCAACGATTGGTCGGCGTGAAATCGCGTCCATCGTTGAGTCGTACCGCCGGCGTGGGGCGCGCGGGATCGAGCGCGAAGATTCTGGTCGCGATGAATTTGCTGTAGAATCGGTACGACACGGCGTAGGTGCACAGGGCCGCCACGAGCAGCCACGCGGCGCTGACCGGCTCGCCGCGCGACAACGCCAGCCACGCGAAGCTGGCGGCGCCGAGTGCCGAGACGAAAGACCAGATGATGATGCCGCGGAGTCGTCGCATCAGAACGCTGTCCACATATGCGATGAAATTGAGTATGCGTTAACTTTCCCCGCAATCCAAACCACACCCGTTGCGACCATTTTTTTTCATCATTGCCGTCACGCTCTCCCTGGCGTGCGCTTCCAAGCCTCCCGAGACCGAAGCTTCTCCCGTGCCGCTCCGCCCACTCGAGCGGATGGCGGGTCAGCAGATCCTCGTGCTTCCCGTGCAGTTTCTCTCCGGCACGGAGACTCTGGGTTGGCAGCAGCAGGTACCGAATCGCGCAGCATTTCTCGCCGCGCTCGACGATCAGATCGAGGCCGCGATGGCCGCGCGAGGACTCGGCCGGCAGTGGACGTTCGGTCGCGAAGTGGAGCGCGCCTCGAAGATGAACAGCATCCTGATGACGGACGCGCGCTCGCTCTCAGCCGAATGGCTGCGCGGACGCGTTCTCACCGAGACGTCGGTGCGCGATCCGCTGGCGTCGCAGGTGCGTGGACTCGTGGGGCTCAAGGGATCGCGCTACGCTCTGCTACCCGTCGAGCTTCGGCTCGAGAACCGCGGTGCCGGCACGGGTGTGGCAATTTTGCGTGTTGTCATGATCGATTCGCGAATGGCTCTGATCAAGTGGGTGGACGAGATCGAGAGCGATCCGATGAAAACACTTTCACCGGCGCTGACAGCCAGCGTCGCGACGCATTTCGCGGATCTCGTCGTCGCGCCCTGACTCTCCGCTCGAGAGACGGATGACATGACGACCGTCTTCCACGTCTCGGATCTGCACTTCGGTTGGCCGGCGGTTCCCGAGCAGATCGACGCGATCGAGCAGATCATCCACCAGTCGAAGTTCGACGTAGTGGCGATATCGGGCGATCTCACCCAGCGGGCGAGATCGGGCGAATTTCAGAGAGCGGCCGCCTTCATCCGCGACGCCAGAAAAGTGAGCCGCGTGATAGCCGTTCCCGGGAACCACGACGTCAAGTGGTGGCGCGCGCCGCTCGGCTTCGGCGACAAGTCCCAGGTCTACGAGAACTACCGCAGGTTCATCGACAAGAACCTCGAGCCGGTGCTCTCCGTTCCGGGCGCTACATTCGTCGGAATCAACACCGCGCACGGCGTCACGCGCCGGACCTTGACCTGGAACCTTCGCGACATCTCGATCATCGGCGACATCCACAAGCACCAGCTCGACCAGGCCGCCGAGCTCTTTGCCAAGGCACCGCCCACGGACGCTCGCGTGATCGTGATGCACCACAACCCGGTGCGGGGAGAGCTCTCGCAGCGGCACGGACTCAAGAACACGCAGAAGATTCTCGGGGCTTTCGCCGAGATGGGCGTCGATTTAGTGTGTTGTGGTCACGATCACCAGGAATCGGTGCACTACATCGAGCACACGAGAAAGGGCACAGTGATCTCAACGGCGGGCACGGTCTCGAACAGATCACGCGGAGGGCGGCCTTCTTCGGTCAACGTCATCGATGTCGGTCGCCAGGCGATCGATGTCACGACGCACGTGTGGTCGAAGGAGCAGCGCACTTTCGTGAAGGGTCCGCACAAGCGCTTCAAGCGATCGGAATATGTGGCCGCTGACTAATCGAGCCCAGCTTTCGCTGGAGCTGGACGAAGCCCCTCCGAAGAACGCCGAGGAGCTGAGAACGCGGCTCATGCGGCTCGGGCTCGGCGCGCAGTATAGGGTGAGGCTCACGACGAATCGGACGGTCGTCGTCAGCTACAGTGGCGGCGAGCTTCGGATCCACAACAGCTTCCTCGGCGCCAACGAAGAGGTATGGAGGGCGGTCATCGTCTTCGTGCACGGTCGGACGCGCGTCGTGCGAAACGAGGCGCGACGAACGATTCTCCAGTTCCCCGTGCCGAGGTCGAGTACCGCGACACGGCGGAAGCGTTCACCGGAGCGCACGAATCCCGCCGACCTGCCGCTGATTCGCGAGCTCTCGCGCTGGCACGCTGACTACAGCGACGAGCGATTTGGCGGAGCACTGCGAACGATTCCCATCCGTATCTCGCGCCGGATGAAGAGCAGACTGGGCCACTACTCTCCGGCCAGCCATGGTTGCGGGCCGGAGATCGTCATCAGCAGACGCCACATTCGACGCGATGGGTGGGAGGAGGCGCTGCACACTCTGCTGCACGAGATGGTGCACCAGTGGCAGGACGAGCAGGGGCTGGTGGTCGACCATGGATCGAGCTTCCGGGCGAAGGCGAGGGCGGTGGGGATTACGCCTTTGGCTTGTCGGGCCGTCGCTTAGATCAACCTGCAACTGAATAGGCGCGAGGTCCCAGTAGGTCAGTTGCAAGTCATTTAGTTCACGACGCCCCGACTTACCTCGCTGGCATTCTTGGCAACAGCACTTGCTTTCACGCCACTGGGATAAGTCAGGGCGTACTGAACTAAAGAACTTGCATCTCTGCCACTGGGACCTCCCGCCTATTCAGTTGCAGTTGTCATTCGCTCATCCCGCCGGCACTGGAGTAACTTTCCCCGATGACCGATTTCTACAACCTCGACAGTCTACTGTCAGAAGAGGAGCGCGCGGTCCGCGACACGATTCGCGCGTTCGTCGATGAGAAGGTCCTGCCCATCATTGGCGACTGCTACATAGAAGGAAGATTTCCAAAGGAGCTGGTGCCCGAGATGGCGCAGCTCGGAATGTTCGGCGCCAATTTGCCCGAGGAGTACGGGTGCGCCGGCCTCAACAACGTCGCGTACGGGCTGATCATGCACGAGCTGGAGCGCGGCGATTCGGGCGTACGCTCGTTCGCTTCCGTGCAGGGCGCGTTGGTGATGTATCCGGTCTACGCTTTCGGTACCGACGAGCAGAAGCGTCACTATCTCCCGAAAATGGCCAGCGGCGAGATAATTGGATGCTTCGGGTTGACCGAGCCCGATTATGGGTCGAATCCGTCGGGGATGATCACCCGCGCCATCGTGCAGAAAGATGGAAGCTGGGTCATCAACGGCGCGAAGATGTGGATCACAAACGGCTCCACGGCGCAGGTCGCGATCATCTGGGCCAAGACGGGGGAAGACAAGAGCGACAAGTCGATCCGCGGGTTCATAGTTCCGACCGACGCCCCGGGATTCACGGCCAAGGATCAGAAGGGGAAGCTCTCACTCCGTGCCTCGGATACGAGCGAGCTGGTGCTTCAGGACGTTAAAGTGCCGGCGACGGCATTGCTCCCCAAGACGGGCGGCATCAAAAGCCCTCTCATGTGTCTGACCCAGGCTCGTTATGGCATCGCGTGGGGAGCGATGGGGGCGGCTCAGGCGTGCTACGAGGAAGCACTCGCTTATGCCGGCAACAGAGTGATGTTCGGAAAGCCAATTGCGGGATTCCAGCTGCAGCAGCAGCGGCTGGCTGAAATGCTCACCGAGCTCGTAAAAGGCGAGCTCCTCTGTGTGCATCTAGGGCGCCTGAAAGACGCTGGCACCTTCACTCCGCAGCAGGTGTCGCTGGCCAAACGCAACAACGTGAGCGCAGCGACTGATATCGCCCGCGAGGCGCGTCGGCTGCTCGGCGCCAATGGCATACTTGCTGAATACTCTTCGATGCGGCACATGGCGAACCTCGAGAGCGTCTATACGTACGAGGGCACGCACGACATCCACACGTTGATCCTGGGGCAGGCAGTGACGGGATTGAGCGCATTCGAATGAAAACCACAGAGAGGCGAACCAAGCATCGCAGCGGCGAGATCGATCTGGGGCTCAGAGACGAACGGATAAAGCTCGGCGATCACATCGCGTATTTCTGGGAGACCGACCGACAGTTCGAGGAAGCGGTTGGATTCCTCCTCGCGGGCATCAGAAACGGCGATCATGTGGTGGTGTTCGGTCACGACGAGGCCAACAAGAAGGTCCTGGACGTAATGCGCAAGCGGGGAATCGACACCGATCACTTCCAGAGTTCTGAGCGCATCACGACGATCACCGGAGGGCCGTCCGGCGAAAGAATGCTGGCAACGATCGCAGACACCTTTGGCAGAGCCGTCGACCAGGGATGCGGCTGCATACGATTGCTTGGCAATATTGGCTGGTCGAGGCCAGGGTGGCCGGACGATCTCGACATTCTCGAGTTTGAGGCAAAGGTGACGGGGGCAGCGAAGCAGTTTCCCTGCGTGGTGATGTGCATGTACGATGTGGCCTCGGTTTCGGGCACGGTGATGGTGCACGGGGCCTATGAGACCCACCCACTCACGTTCTGCGGTAACGTGCTTCGCGAGAACCCATTCTACGTGGGGGTCGACGAATTCCTGGAGCGACTGCGAGAGGCGGACGGTCTGACGAGCATCTGACGGTGGGATGTTATCCTCCATTCGACAGCTGTCGAAGCGGAGCGAAGGGGTCCGGGCGTGAGAGGCGTCCGGACCCTGGCTGTTAGAGCGGTCAGCCTGTTCCATGTATCTTTATGTGAAATCATTCACATGGAGATTCCGCGGTGAAGATTGCCGTGTGCGTCAAACGGGTTCCCGACATGGACGTCCGGTTCCGGATCGGTGCGGACAACGTGTCGGTCGACGAAGCCGGACTGAAATTCGACATCAACGATTTTGATGCGTGGGCGGTGGAAGCCGCGCTCAAGCTGAAGGAAAAAAATGCCGGCAGCGAAGTTACAGTGATCTCGCTGGGCCCGGATGTGGTACAGGAGACCATCCGAAAGGCGCTCAGCATGGGCGCCGACCGCGGAATTCATCTCAAGGCCGAGAAAGTCCCGTTCGACGGCCTCGCCATCGCGAAGGCGCTGTCCGCGGAACTGAAGACAGGCGGCTACGATCTCATTTTCTTCGGGAAGATGTCACCCGATTCGTCAAACGGAGTCGTCGGTCCCATGACGGCGGAGCTGCTCGGACTCCCGTGCGTCACCGCGATTTCTTCGCTCGAGATTGCCGATGGCAAAGGCACGGCGAAGCGCGAGCTGGAAGGCGCGCAGGAGATCGTTGAATTCCCGCTGCCCGCCGTCCTGACCGTCGACGAAGGGCTCAACGCAGCGCGCCTGCCATCGCTCAAGGGAATCATGGCGGCCAAGAAGAAGCCGCTCGAGGTGAAGCCGGCGCAGCTCGCCGAGCCGCAAGTCACCGTGCGCAAGCTCGAGCTG
>JBGQIT010000165.1:0-6476 GCA_041498575.1 Gemmatimonadaceae bacterium | reverse complement strand
TGGCGATCCGCGCTTTCCCGATCGGCGTGAGATGATCGCCCGATGGCATCTCTTCTTTGATCCGACGGTAGAGATATTTATGCTCGAAGTAGAGTACACAGTCATCGTCACGAATCGCTGATTTCAGCAATCCTTTCGCGTCGCTCGCGGTCGCGGGATAGACGATCTTCAGGCCGGGGGTGTGCAGAAACGCGGCTTCAGGGTTCTGCGAATGAAACGGCCCCCCTCTCACGTAACCCCCGCTCGGTCCCCGCACGACCATCGGACACGGAAGCATCGCCCGGTAGCGCGCGGTCGCGACGTAGTTGGTCAGCATGTCATAGCCCGTCGAGATGAAGTCGATGAACTGCATCTCACAAACCGGGCGCATTCCCATGTGGGCGGCGCCCGCGGCGGCACCGATGATCGCCGCTTCCGAGATCGGCGTATCGATCACGCGCTGCTCACCGTACTTGGCCGCCAATCCTTCGGTGACCTTGAACGCGCCACCGTACGCGCCGATGTCCTCCCCGAGACAGAACACGTTGTCGTCGCGATCCATCTCCTCGAACAACGCTTCCCGAATTGCCTCCAGATAAGTCACCTCAGACATCGTGCGTCCCCCAGCTCGACGGTCGCTCGTGCGACTCCACCGCCGACGTGATTCCCTCTCTGAACCAGAGCGGCGCGATCGCCGGTGGATCGGCGTAGACCCCCGTAAGAGCATCGGTCGGATCGGGCATGGGCGACGCTTCGGCTTCATCCGTGGCGCGGTCGATTTCCTCTTTCACCCGAGCATCGATCGCATCCAGCGCTGCTCTATCAAACCCCTCGCCGAGTAGCGCTTTCACGTAGCGGTCGATCGGATCGTTCTCGCTCGCCCATTGTTCGATCTCTCCTCGCGGCACGTACGATTGGTTGTCATGCTCCGCGTGTCCCTTTCTGCGGTAGGTAATGAGCTCGATCAGCGTTACGCCTCCACCCGAGCGCGCGCGATCGACGGCGCGCTTCGTCACTTCGTAGGTCGCGATCACGTCGTTGCCGTCCGCCTGCTCGCCCGCGATTCCATATCCGATCGCCTTGTCGACGAGTCGCTTGGCCGCGGTCTGTTTGCTGAGTGGCGTCGAGTACGCATAGCCGTTGTTCTCGACAATGACGACGAGCGGGCAACGTTGCACAGCGGCGAAATTGATTCCTTCGTGAAACGCGCCGGTCGATGTTGCGCCATCGCCGACATACACGAGTCCCACGCGATCCTCTTTCCTCATCTTGAACGAGAGCGTTACACCAGCCATCACCGGCACCATGTCGCCGAGGTGCGATATCTGGCCGATGAATCCACGCTCCAGATCGCCGTAGTGGATGTTCAGCTCGCGACCGCGCGTCGGCGAATCGCCCTTGGCCATGTACTGCTTGACGATCTCGTTGGGCTTCGCCCCCTGCACGAGCATCGAGCCGAGGTTTCTGATCAGAGGTGACAGCACGTCGCCTTTCGAGCGATCGAGGGCGTACGCGCTGCCGACGGCGTCCGCCTCCTGGCCCAGCGACCGGAATAGTCCGCCCACGACTTTCGTCTGTCGGTACAGGTTCACCAGCCTCTCCTCGAGAGAGCGGGTGAGACGCATATAGTAGTAGAGCTCGAGCCTCTGCTCGCGAGAGAGAGCTCCGCCCGAATCGGAGCGAACGGATTCTTTCGTCAGATTCGCCGGCTTCGAGGCGGCGGTACCGGACCGCGCCATACTAGTACGCCGCTTCGATGCGGTGGCGAGGATCCCCCGCTTTGTGCAGTCTGACGAAGAACTTCTTCGCGTTGCGGTCGAGGCGGCTCTCTCCAGTCTGGTCGGTCGCAATCTCGACGAAAGTGTAGTGGCCACCTTCCTTTCGCACGCTCAGCTGCAGCGTCCCCAGATCTCCGGCGAACGATCGCGAGCGCGCCGTGTGCCCGGAGCGCTCCATCGCGATCTCGGGAAAGAACTCGTCAGCGATTCGCAGCACATCGACGGGCGTGAGCTGTGTTCTGAAGAAATGGCGCATAGGTGAATCAGGTACCTGGCTCGCTCGCCTGGAGGACCGTCTGAATCCAGTCCACCCGTTCGAGCGGCATCCGGGGATTCGGCTCGCGGCGAAACTGAATCGCCGCCGCCCAGTCCCCGCTGGTAGCGAAAAAAAGGCGACCGGAGTAGGTACCTAGCTCCTTTTCCTTTTTGAGGCCGTCGCTGGTGTTCGCCCTGTCCGCGCTCGTGGCAAAGATTCTCCCCTCGCCAGTCTCGATCGGCTGTCCGGTCTTCTTGTCCTGAACGACGATCCGATAGAGAATGGGCTCCAGCGACCTGGGAGGCATGGGATCCACTGTCAGCCTGAAGGCGTAGCTATCGGACCACAGTCGCAACTCGAGGAGTTTGGGATTCGAACCGCAACTCGTTAGGGTCGCGGCCACCAGAGATACGAACGCGAGGTGACGCAACATCACGCGTAATACTCCAGACCAAGGTGAGTGATCTGATCTTCACCCATGAGATGGCGCAGCGTGTTCTTTAGCTTCGTCTGCTGGATGAAGAGGTCGTGCTCGGGTTGCAGGCCGGGCGCGACCATCGGACTCTTATAGTAGAACGACAGCCATTCCTGGATTCCCTTCATGCCGGCGCGGTGCGCGAAGTCGGAGAAGAGCGCGAGATCGAGCACGATCGGCGCGGCGAGAATCGAGTCGCGGCAAAGGAAGTTGATCTTGATCTGCATCGGGTAGTTCATCCACCCGACGATGTCGATGTTGTCCCAGCCTTCCTTGTTGTCACCGCGCGGCGGATAGTAGTTGATCCGGACTACGTGCGTGAAATCCTTGTACAGATCCGGATAGAGGTCGGGCTGCAGAATGGTGTGCAGCACGCTCAGCTTCGACTCCTCCTTCGTCTTGAAGGATTGCGGATCATCGAGTACCTCCCCGTCCCGGTTGCCGAGGATGTTGGTCGAATACCAGCCCGCTAGCCCGAGCATGCGCGCCTTGAGTCCCGGCGCCACGATCGTCTTCATCCAGGTCTGACCGGTCTTGAAATCCTTTCCCGAAATCGGGACACCGCGGTCCTGGGCGAGTTTGAGCAGCGCCGGTGTATCGAGGCACAGATTCGGCGCGCCATTGGCGAAGGGGATGCCCTCCATGATCGCGGCGTAGGCGTAGAGCATCGACGGCGCGATGGCGTCGTCGTTCTTGTCCATCGCCTTCTCGAACTGCTCGATCGTTGCGTGCTGCGGTCCGGCCTTGATGTAGATCTCGGTGGAGGCGCACCACACGATGACGAGCCGGTCGCACTTGTTCTTCGCCTTGAAATCGCGCATGTCCTGCCTTAGCTGCTCGGCCAGATCGCGCTTCGTCTTGCCCTTCTTCACGTTCGTTCCGTGAATTCGGGTGACGTACTTGTTGTCGAACACGGCGGGCATCGGTTTGATGCCTTTCAGGAAATCGGCTATCGGCTCGATGTCCTTGTCCTCGAGTACGCCGGCTTTTTTCGCCGCTGTCAGCGCGTCATCGGGAATCGGATCCCACGCGCCGAACACTATGTCGTCGAGCTTGGCGAGCGGTACGAAGTCCTTGATCAGCGGCGCGCGTTTCTCGGTTCGCTTCCCGAGCCTGATAGTTGCCATCTGCGTCAGCGAGCCGATCGGCTTGGAGCGGCCGCGCCGAATACTCTCGACTCCCGCCATGAAGGTTGTGGCGACTGCACCGAGACCAGGCGTCAGAATGCCCAGCCGGCCGGTAGCCGGCGCTATCGATTTAGGGACGTCACCAGAGGACGATCTGGCCAATTTGCTTCTCCGTTGTGATTAAGATTGCGCTCGGCGTGAGGCCGGCATTCCCGTCGCTTTCGACGGGGGTGTAGGGGAGTTGGGGGTGGGGGAGGCTGGATCGTTGACGATTCGGATCGGCTTCGTATCGGGGTGCTGGGTGAAACGATGGACGAATGCGATCCGTTGCACGGCAGTGATCCACGCCGTGACGGTGAGAAGGATGATGATGCTCATCAGCACCCATCCATTCCAGAATAGGCCGAACAGCGCCTGCGGAGCGGACAGAAGCACGATGCGCTCGGGACGCTGCATTACTCCGACCTTGGCATCGATTCCGAGTGATTCGGCTCGGGCGCGCGTGTAGGAGACCAGAAAAGTCCCGATTATTCCGACCAGGCACACGACAACCATGTAGATGTTGTGGTGTACCGGATTGGTCGCGTAAAACACGGTCAGGCCTGCCATCAAAGCGCCATCGGCCACGCGGTCGAGCGATGAATCGTAGAACGCTCCGAAGACCGTCGAACGCCCCGTTCTTCTCGCCACCTCGCCATCCACGACATCGAAGAAGGCCGTCGCCGACATGATCCAGCCGGCCGTCATGATGTGGCCGGTCGCGTAGACGACCGCCGCCGCAACAGTCAGCAGCGTTCCGACGGTCGTGAGTGCATTGGGACTGACGTTGTTGCGCGCCAGAAAGCTGATCGCCGGTTCTATTACCCGGAGCGCTCCTTTTTTCAGATAATCGGTGGGAGTTGGCATTCAGCTGGGGCCGGCGTTGAACACACGCATGCCGACGTACCGGTTCACCGGCTGGCGGCGCAGAAAAAAGAGGCCGGCGCTTGACACACACCGGCCCCGTAAAATTAAGTGCTTCAACGATCTATTGCCACCCGCGGGCTACCGCCGAGACACATGTCTCGTCAAGGCAGGCGCCAGTCGTACATGCTGGAAAGTGTGACGTTGTTCTTGGAATACGTGCGCGTTCCATCGACCGTGGTGGCGCGGAGATTGACCGTCGCGCCGGCCGCAACGCCGGCGACGGGAATGTGCTCGACGCTGTTAGCCGAGACTTGCTTGAGAAAAATGTCGTTTCCGCCGCTGACGACATACACGTTGACCGCCTGACTCAGATTATTCGTCAGATGAATGGCGACATCAGCTGCTGGCTCGGGACCGGTGCGCACTTCGACCTGGCGCCCGCCACACGCCGTCAGCGCCAGCATCGACAGCGAGACCATGAGAACGCGCATGCAAGCCTCCGAAATCTTGGATTAGAGATTGCTACCTTGTGCAAAAGGTATGCTGACGCAACTGCAACTGAATAGGCGAGAGGTCCCAGTAGCAGAGATGCAAGTTTGTTAGTTCACCACGCCCAGACTTATCTCGATTGGATCAGGACACAAGCAACTGCCTGTGCCGTGAACGCCACCGAGGCAAGTCCCGGCGTCGTGAACTAAATCACTGGCAACTTACCTACTGGGACCTCTCGCCGGTTCAGTTTCCGTTGCCAGTCGCCTGGTACGTTGCGATTGGCCCTACCTGTAGATCAAGTACTGCCGCGTCGCCTCCCGAAAAGCGTACGCCGCCTTGTACTCCTTGTCGATCAGCACGTCGGGGTCGTCGCCGCGCAGAAGTGCCTGTCTCACCGAGGGCGAGCCAAATCGCAGGTCGAAGTCGCGATTATTTATCGTGAGTCTCGTGCCCGCTGTCTTGTTGATAGCCCACAACAGGCTCGCACCGACGCGCGCCGATTGGAGTGCGCTGCGGTTGATGACCTCGATCCTGATTCCCGGAATCGTCTGCCCGGAGTATTTCCCGTCGCTCGCATCTACGGGTGTGAAGCTCTCCACGTAAAACCGGACACCGGGAATCTCCCGATCCCTGAGGAGTGCGACCGTCGCGGCGGCGTTGAGCCACGGGGCACCGACACGCTGAAACGCCGTCGGTGTCCCCCGCCCGACCGAGAGATTGGTCGCCTCGAACGCCACCAGGCCCGGATACAGCATCGCGCTGTGGAGATCGGGCATGTTCGGTGACGGCTTCACCCATGGCAATCCAGTCAGGTCGAACCAGACATCCCGCCTCCATCCCAGCGCCGGCACCACGTGCAGATCAGCGCGGATCTTGAGCACGTCGTTGTAATAGAGAGCAAGCTCTCCCATCGTCATGCCGTGACGCAGAGGAATCGGCCAGAGCGCGAACGCCAGCCCGGGCCGTCCCGGTGCCGGGTCCGCTGGGTTCGCCAGCGAGCTGTCGAGAACGGGGCCTTCGATGATGTAGTCAGTGATCGGATTCGGGCGATCCAGCACGATGAATGGCTTGTGAAGCCGCGCGGCGGCGCGCATCGAGTACACCATCGCTCCGACGTACGTCCAGGTCCGCGTGCCAATGTCCTGAAGATCGAACACGAGCGCATCCAGTCCGCGCAGAATGCTGTCCGGCGGAGCCATCGTCTGCTGTCCATAGAGCGAATAAACCGGAAGCCCGCTTTTCTGGTCGATTCCGCTCGCGATGTTCTGGCGGTCTTCAGTGCCGCGCAGTCCGTGCTCGGGCGAGAACAACTGGACCAGATTTACGGTCGCGTCCCGCGCTTTCTTGTCTCTGAGCAAGTCGACGTCGGAGACTCCCTTTTCGTTGATGCCGGTCTGGTTGGTGAGGAGCCCGATCCGCTTCCCCCTGATCAGTTGAATGCTGTCACTGAGGAGAACCGTGAT
>JBGQIT010000164.1:0-6491 GCA_041498575.1 Gemmatimonadaceae bacterium | reverse complement strand
GTCGGTGATCATGCAGACCGTGAGTCTCGCCACCGGCACCGCCATCGTCATGATCACGAGTGCGAAGCTCCTCGGCCAGCCGTTGCTGGTGGGCGCCGCCGTTCTGTTGCTGGTAGGTCTGCTCCTCAGCGCGCCACGGTTCCTTCCGCCACTCGCGATGTGGCTTGGCAATCTGATCGGCAGGGAAATCGCCCCTCCGACCGTTCCGGCGACGAGCATCTGGACTGCGGCCGTGGCAAGTGCTCTCTCCTGGTTGTTCTACGGTGTTGCGTTTCAGCTTTTCGTCCGTGGACTGCTGGGCTCCGCGCCTGGCGAAATGTCCTCGTACATCGCAGTTTACACCGCTGCGTATATCCTCGGTTTCATCTCGCCGATCGCGCCGGCCGGTCTGGGTGTGAGAGAGTTCACGCTCGCCGCCTTCATGACGCAGCTTGGACTTGCGAACGAAGCGGACGCGGCGCTCGTAGCTATCGCGGCCCGTTTGTGGCTGACAGTCGTCGAGCTGGTGCCGAGCGGATTGTATATTGCCGCGGGCACAACCCGAAAGTCTTCACCAAACTGAACAACAATGGCCCAGCCACGAGAGAAATCCACGCGGCAATCCCCGAATTCCGCTGACACATCCGCGGCGCCCCCGGCGCCGCGTTTCGCGTTGGGTTGGGCCGCGCTCGTGTATGCGCTCTCCACGCTGTCGCTCGGGTATCCGGCGCTGGCGGGAAAGTTCCTGGTGAACCCGCACAGCGACCAGTACATCGCCGGCTACGCGTTCCGCGAGTTTGCGGCGAGCACGCTCAGGACAACGGGCCATTTCCCGCTCTGGAATCCGTATTTATTTGGCGGCATGCCGTACATCGCCGCGATGCACGGCGACATTTTCTATCCGACGTTTCTGCTGCGGATGATCTTGCCCACCGACGTGGCGATGACGTGGGGATTCATCATCCACATTTTTCTGGCCGGCCTTTTTACGTACGTGTTCCTGCGCGGACTCGGGTACGGGTTCTACGGCGCCCTCATTGGCGGACTGGCCTACATGATGAGCGGACAGATTGCATCGTCGGTCTCCCCAGGCCACGACGGCAAGCTCTTCGTCAGCGCGCTCTTTCCGTTGGCGTTGTTGATGCTCTATCGTGGAATCCGGGAAGGGAAGAACTGGAGTTGGGGAGGATTCGCTCTCGTAGTCGGACTGTCCATCCTCAGTCCCCATCCCCAGCTGCTGCAGTACATGCTGCTCACCTCGGGTGCGTACGCGCTCTTTCTCGCCTTCACTACGCTCGATGGTGTCAAGCTGCCGCGACGCGTGGCGATCAGGCGACTAGGCCTGGCGCTGCTCGCGGTGATCGTCGGACTTGCGGTTGGAGCTGTTCAATACCTGCCGGTTCGGGAATACGTGAAGTGGTCGCCGCGCGCGGGCGGGTTGGCCGACTATCGTATCGCCACTTCCTACGCGTGGCCGCCCGAGGAGCTGCTGAATGCGTACCTGCCTCAGTTCTCCGGGATTCTCAATGGCTATTGGGGGCGAAACGGAATTCACCTTCACAGCGAGTATGTAGGCGTTATTGTCCTCGTGCTCGCCGGCGCCGCGTTTATTGGACTGCGCAGCGATTCGCGGCGGAAGCATATCATCTTCTGGTCGGTGGCTCTTGTTGTGTCGCTTCTCTGGTCCTTGGGGAGCGCGACACCGTTTTACCAAATTCCGTACGCAATCATTCCGGGCACGAAATACTTCCGTGCGCCAGCGACGATTTTCTTTGTCGGCACTCTTGCGATAGCGCTTCTCGCCTGCGTGGGGACAGAGCGGTTCTTGGGACGAAGAGTGACACGCAAGTATCTGATTGGCTGGCTCATCGGAGGGGGGGCGATCGCCCTTCTTGCCTCGACCGGCGCACTCACCAGCTTCGCCGAATCGTTCGCGAGCGATCGACAGTTGGACCTGGTTCAGGCGAACAAGGGCGCTCTGTTTGCCGGAGCCTGGCGTTCTTTCGCCTTCGTGGCCCTGGTGGCAGTTCTGGGACTGGCGATTCTTCAGGAAAAAATCTCGATCCGGTCTGCGGCCTGGATCCTGGCCGCGCTCGTTGCGATAGACCTCTGGTCGGTCGAGCGGATCTACTGGATGTTCTCACCCCCGGCGAAGGTTCTCTACGCGAGCGACCCGATTGTCGACATGCTGAAGGCGGAGACACAGCCGATTCGGGTGCTCCCGTTTACAGTGCGGCCGACTCCACAGCCGGACCCATTTCTCAACGGCGATGCCCTGATGACTCACCGTATTCGCAATGTGCTGGGCTATCACGGGAATCAGCTTGGACGGTACGCTGCGGCACCCGGAGAACTAACCAACGATCTGACCGGGACAAACAGCCAGGAAAACCGCCTCCTCTCACCCAACGTTCTCGCGCTCACCAACACGAAATACTTCCTGACGAACATCCCGGAGTTGCCTTTCATCGGGAATACGACCTTGGCGAAGGGTCCGGTTCGGAACGCCAGCGGAGATACTGTGTATCTCTATCGTCTGAACGCTGAGAATCCCTACTCCTGGGTGACTCCGATCGCGGTCAAAGCGCCTGACGAGCAGGTGCTGGCGACCGTTATCAATCCTCGATTCGACGTCAAGCGAGCAGCGTTGTTCGACACCTCGGCCAACGTCACCGCGGCGCATGGAGTCCAATCGCTTCCAGCTCCGCTCGCGATTACAACGACGGTGAGGCACTACGAACCGGGCAAGGTACAGATCGACTTGAGCGCGCCCGCCCCCGAGGGATCCTCACTCATGGTCTCGGAGAACTATTATCCGGGCTGGATTGCATCCGCCGACGGAAAACCGGCGCGCATCGGACGGGCTGACCTCACCCTCATAGGCGTCGAGCTTCCGCGCGGGGCTCGCAGTGTCGAGCTGAATTTCACGAGCCCCGCGTACCAACGGGGAAAGGTGATCACCTGGTTTGCAATCGCTCTGGGACTACTGATGCTGGGGACGGGAATCTGGCGCGACCGGAGACGACTTGCCTGATCGCGCGCTTGTCATAGTCCCGACGTACAACGAGCGTTTCAACATTGCACGACTGATTCCGGCGATTCTGGCGCAAGACCCGTCGCTCGAAATCCTCGTGGTGGACGACGCCTCGCCCGATGGCACCGGGGCGATCGTCGACGGAATCGCAACCAACAACCCTCGGGTTAACGTCATTCATCGTGAGGGAAAGCTCGGACTCGGAACCGCATACATCGCCGGTTTCCGGTGGGCGCTCGAGCGAAAATACGACCTCGTATTCGAGATGGACGCGGACTTTTCGCACAATCCCGAGCGGCTGCCTGAGTTCCTCGAGGCTATCAGGGAATCAGACGTCGTCCTCGGATCACGCTATCAGGATGGCCACGTCAACGTCGTGAACTGGCCGATGAGCCGGCTCTTTCTCAGCTATGGCGCGAACATCTACGCGCGATTCGTGACCGGCCTACCGATCTTCGACACCACCGGCGGTTTCAAGTGCTTCCTTCGCAATGTACTCGAATCGATTGATCTAAATTCGGTCAAATCAAATGGTTACGCGTTTCAGATCGAGATGTCCTATCGCGCCTGGAAGCGCGGCTTCCGCCTCTTCGAGATCCCGATCATCTTCGTTGATCGCACCGAGGGCGTAAGCAAGATGTCAAAGAAGATCGTGCGCGAAGCGGTCTGGATGGTCTGGCGTCTGCGCTGGTGGAGTCTGACGGGGAGGATCTGATGGTACGAAGGCGGCCAGAGGGCCAGCGCTTTTACAAGATGACGGGATCGGGCAACGATTTCGTCGTCTTCGACTCGTCCGCTGGCGCCACCAAGCTCTTGGAGAACGCCGAAATGATCACGGAGCTCGCGGCGCGCGGCACCGGGATTGGTGCGGACGGAGTCGTGTTCCTCGAGAAGGCGGGGGAGGGAGACGTCCGGATGCGCTACTATAACAGCGACGGGTCCGAGGCGGCGCTCTGCGGAAACGCCAGCCTCTGTAGCACTCGTCTGGCAGTGGAGTTGGGAATGGCACAGGCGGGCGGGTTCCTGCTGCACACGGCCGCCGGGTCTCTCCGCGCAAGGATTCGTGACAACCTGCCCGAGGTTGACCTGGAGCGGGTGACGGACGTTCGCTCGGACGCCCGAGAGCTGGGGATCCAACCGGGCGAGCGCAGACTCGGCTACACCAAAGTTGGCGTTCCTCATGTAGTAGTTGAGGTCCCGGACGTCGAGACCGCCGACGTTGTGGGCCGAGGTTCGGAGCTGAGGCATCACCGCTCGCTGGTCGACGGAGCCAATGTGAACTTCGTCTCCCGGAGGCCAGACGGCGAGCTCGCTTACCGCACCTTCGAAAGGGGTGTTGAGGCCGAGACGCTCGCTTGCGGCACGGGGGCAGTTGCGACCGCGATCATGCTGTCCGCGTGGGGGGAGTCAGGCAGCGAGACGAGCCTTTGGACACGATCTTTGCTCCCACTGACCGTACGGCTCGAGCGAGACGCGGGCGCTTGGTTGGCGTCGCTTCGCGGCGAGGGTCGGATCGTTTTTGAGGGCCGGATCCGCGATCTCGATTGACAGACTGTCGCGGCAGGGTCAGGCTGCTGTCTGCTAGAGCCTAACTCAAGTGATCTCTAACGTCTAAGCCTCTAAACTGCCAACCGGCCGAGTGTTCGAGAGTGGAGGAGTGGACAGAATCAACTTCTCCACATTTAAAGGGCAGATGTAGTTTACATAATCTATCTTATACGCATATGTTGAAGGAGGCTCATGGGCGTTGAACGAAGGTACTGTTGCGTCAACCCTGCCTCGATTCGAACCGAACAAGAAAAGGAGCCGCGATAGTCCGCGACCCCCTTTGAAGGTCGGTCTTGGTTTTGAGCTAGATCTTCATGGGTTTGGCCTCGATCTCTCCGAGTCGTACACGCGCCTCTGCCGCGACCGGGCCGGTCTCGTCTTTTGCCAACGCCGTCCAGATTGCCCTGGCTTCGTCTGTCTTTCCGGCGGCCATGTAGTCACGGGCCGCCGAAGCCTGAAACTCGGCCTTGTCGACCGGAAACCGCGTCGCCTGAGCCGCCAGCTTGTACTGTTCAGCTGCCCCAAGGAAGTCCTTTTGCTCTTCGTACCCGGCCGCCTCCAGAACGTGGATTGACGGCCTGAAGTCCGCTGGAGCCTTCGCCTCGGCCTTCCTGAGGACCTCCAACCCCTCCTTGAACTTCCTCTGGTCGTAGAACGTCTGCGCCAAGGTAAGCGCGGCCTGAGTCCCGGCGCTTGTCCCTTCGTACCTGTTCACGACCTTCTGTAGGTCCGAAACCGCCAAAGGAAGGTTCCCCGCTGCTGCCGATTGCCTAGCCTGAAAATACGCCGCCTCAGCACGCTGGGCCTTGATGGACTGCGAGCGCTCGTAGAACCAGGCACCTCCGATGACGATCGCGAGAGCGACAACGGCCCACGTGACTTCGCGCTTGTGGAGCATGAACCAGTCGGTGAGGGATTCATCGTCCGCGCCGTATCGCTTGTATGCCGGAGTATTCGGTGTCGTCATTCGCTTTGTGTTGACCTGAAGTGGGTGGCCGGTGCCTGTTGAGTGCCCCCGGGGTGACTCGAACACCCGGCCAACGGTTTAGGAAACCGCTGCTCTATCCACCTGAGCTACGGGGGCAAGGATCACGTTCCGGATCATCGCCGAGGCCAATGCAGCCGGGCGATTTCACGGGGTGAATCTACACTTCAGGGGGTGCTTCTAGAAGTGTTCGCGCTGGGACTTTAGCGAGTGATTCCGAAAGGAGCCTCGAGCGAATCGACCGCGACCGCGCCGAGTTTGCGCACCTCTTCGACCCGGGCGCCTGGAGGTCCCGCGCTTATCGCCGCCTCGAGTCTTGTTAGCGCGTCGAGTTCACCGGCCGCCGCCAGCTCGACGATCCCATCCGGCCTGTTCCTGATCCACCCCGCCAGCCCAAGCTCCCGGGCGATTCTCATCACGTACCAGCGAAAGCCGACCCCCTGCACACGTCCCCGCACCTCGAGATGTATGCTCTCCATCCGATTCTTATGTCCGGATTCCTAATAGTTTCGCCAGCGTCGCCGCGATGGTCGCGGGGTCGGTCTCCGCTCCGGGCATCGGGACCGCGAGATCACCATCTCGGATCCGTTGCGCGATCTGATCGAGCGCGCTGGCAATCGCGTCGGAAGCGGTTGGACGCGCATCTTTTGCACGCGGCCGGTTGGCATCCCAATCCGTTGCCGCCCAGTCGTTCGACGCAGCGGCGTCACCACTTTCGCCCAACGCGGCCACCGCTCCCCAATTGTATTGTTGCCAGTCCATTTCAGCCCACTCTGACGCCAAGGTACTTGACGATGGACCGTTCCCTTCGAGCGCGATTGGGCTCCCCGGTGCGAACTCGTCAACTGGAGGCAGAGGATCCAGAAAATGCTCGACGGGCGGAAGCTCGTCGGACGCCTCCTCAAAATCGGCGCTGAAATCGTCTCCGTTCGATTCTCGTGCGAC
>JBGQIT010000163.1:0-6494 GCA_041498575.1 Gemmatimonadaceae bacterium | reverse complement strand
TCCCAGCGCCACGAAGTGTCCGATGCGCACGCCGCCGGCAAAGAGAATGATCCCCATCATCAGGGTGAACATCATCGCCGTCGAGAGATCCGGCTCCAGCATCACGAGAATGTCGAGCGTTCCGATGACCACGAGGAATGGCAGGATTCCTTTCGTGAGTCCCCTAAGCGCGGGCCCTTTCTTTATCACCAGCATCGACGTCCACACGATTACAGCGAGCTTGGCCAGCTCGGACGGCTGCAGCGAAGCGCCGAGCAGATATCGCCGGGAACCGTGCACTCGCGGGGCAATCCCGGCCGTGAACGGAAGAATCACGATCACCAGGAGCACGATCGACAATATCATGACCGGCCAAGCCCATTTTTCCCAAACTTCCGCGTCCATCTTGGCGGCGATGGCAAAAAGCGACAGGCCGATGGCCATTCCGACTACCTGACGGATGAGAAGATGAGCGTGCCCGTAGCCCGCTTGCATCTCGACGATCGCGCTCGCGCTGTAGACGGTCGCCAGACCGAACGCCAGCAGAATGCCTGTGAGCATGACGAGGACGCGGGCCTCGAGACCCATGTGCCAGCGGTGTATCAGATTTGCCGATGCTTCCATTGCGCTTCCTTTGCCTACGCTTCCGTTGCCGCGAGCGCGCGGAAGCGCTCACCTCTTTCCTCGTAGTTCGAGAACATGTCGTAGCTCGAGCACGCCGGTGACAACAGCACCGCCTCGCCGGCCCGCGCTGCCGCCCGCGCCGTATGAACCACCTCGTCGAAATCGGAGCCGAGTCGCACGACATCCACTACGGGACGAAGGTCCGTCGCGATAATCGGCGCCGCTTCGCCATAGGCGATGACTTTCGTCACCTTCCTGCGAACCGCCTCGGACAGGGATGTATAGGTTTCTCCCTTGTGCCTGCCCCCGAGCAATAGGACGGTTGGACGCTCCATACCGTCAATTGCGACTGCGGTTGAGCTGACATTGGTTGCCTTGGAATCATTGATCCACTGTACGCCCCCGAATTCACCGACCAGCTCGAGCCGGTGCGGGAGGGACCGGAATGTCTTGAGCGCCTTCGCTATTCCCTTCCTGGCTTTCTGCGTCTGGTGGGAACGGTCAGCGGCCATCACCGCCAGCGACGCCGCCAGGGCATTCCCGACGTTGTGCTGGCCCAGAAGCGGGAGATCCATGCGCGAGAGAAGTGGCGCTCCCAGCACCACCAGCTGGCCGGTACGCGCATCGAGCGAAGCCTCGGCCTTTTTCGTCAGCGAGAACGAATACTTGTGGCCGCCGACATCGCGCACCATTCGCATCACTCCCTTGTCGTCGCGGTTCACGACCCAGACCGACTCCGCGTCGGCGTTGGCGAAGAGGCGCGCCTTGTCAGCGTAATACTCCTCCACTGTCGCATAACGGTCCAGGTGATCGGGACTCAGATTCGTGAGCACCCCAACCGTCGGCCTGAGGCTCGGCGTGTCGTGCAGCTGGAACGACGACATCTCCAGCGAAATCCATTTCGGCTGCTGCTCGCGGATCGCGATGTCGGACAGGGGCGTTCCAATATTGCCTGCTTCGATTGCCTCGATGTCCAGTCCGCGGAGAAGATGAGCGATGAGAGCGGTCGTGGTAGTCTTGCCGTTCGTGCCAGTGACGGCAATGACGCGAGGCCCTACGAGGAAGTTGAGCGCGATTTCAACCTCACTCGCGATCGGAATGCCTTTCTCGCACGCGAATGCCAAAGGCCGCGCCTTTGGTGGGACGCCCGGGCTGGTAACGACGAGTGCCGCGCGGCCGAGTCGCTCCAGATCATGCCGGCCGACATCGACCACGACTCCCTGCGCCCGCAGCTCTTCCGCGCATCGTCCGGTGTCTGGCGAAGACGCTACGTCCGATGCGTAAACGTTGTAGCCGTGCTTTCTCAGCAGCATCGCCACGGCGCGACCGCTCCGGGCGAGGCCGATAACGGCGATCTCGCCCTCGCGCGGCACGAGCTCCCGCGGAATCATCGTAGCTTCAGCGTGCTCAGGGCGATGAAGGCGGCCAACACTCCGAGGATCCAGAACCGCACGACAACCTGAGCCTCATCCCAACCTTTCACCTCGAAGTGGTGGTGGAGGGGAGCTCGCTTGAAGACCCGATGCTCGCGCGCATACTCGATTCCATATCGTCGCTTTCGGTACTTGAACACGAACCGCTGAATGATCACCGACATCATCTCCGCCACGAACACCGCGCCGACGAGGACGAGGAGGAATTCCGACTTGAGGAGAATCGCGACCGCGGCGAGCGCGCCGCCCAGGGCCAGCGACCCGGTGTCGCCCATGAAGACTTCGGCTGGGTGCGTATTGTACCAGAGAAATCCTATACACGCCCCCATCAGGGCCGCGCAAAAGACCGTCAGCTCGCCGGATCCTCGAAGGAAATAGACGTGCAGGTACTGGCTCGCATCGACGCGCCCCACTACGTACGCGTAGAAGGCAAACGTCAGCGCCGCGATCGCGGTGAGACCGGCCGCGAGCCCGTCCAACCCATCCGTGACGTTGACTGCGTTGCTCGTACCGGTCATCACGAACGTCACGAACAGGACGTACAGCCATCCGAGCCCCGCGGTGAGCGGAACGATCAATATGTATTTGTAGAACGGCAGCGTCGTCGACGCGCCGGGAAGCGTCGAGAGGGGATACTTCCAGAGGTAGTAGCCAACCGCAAAACCGAGGGTGACCTGGCCCGCGAGCTTGTACTTCTCGACGAGGCCCGTGTTCTTCCTGCCGGCGAGCTTCTGTTTGAGCTTTAGGTAATCGTCAAGAAAGCCGATCGCTCCCATCCACGCCATCGAGATCATGGCGATGAGCACGTAACGGTTGTCCAGTCGCGCCCACAGCACGGTGCTAGTGAGCGTCGCTCCGAGAATTATCAGGCCGCCCATTGTCGGAGTTCTGCCCTTCTGTTGGTGGGCGTCGGGAGTGCCTTCGCGTATCACCTGATTGAGCCTCATGCGGCGCAGGCGCCGCATGATTCCGGGGCCGACGACCCAGGTGATAAGAATCGCGCTCACCGCCGCGCCCGCAGCGCGAAAGGTTATCCACTGAAACAGTCGCAGAAACCCGAAATGCGGCAGTCCTACGAATGGAACGAGCAGATAGTTCAGCACTATGCGGTAGCCCAGGTAGTTAGATGTGGAACAAGACGCTCGAGCTGCACACCCCGTGATGCTTTGAGCAAGATGATCGCGTTGCGCTGCAGCCTGGCCTGAAGCTGCGGCCAGAGATCTTCGACATCAGGCGCCGTGATCACGCGCTCGCGCTCCTTGTGCTTCTCGAGCGCGGGCGCGAACTCGCCGATGCCCGCGACGATGTCCGCTCCAGATGCCAACGCGAGACCCGCGATATCGGCGTGACATTGCTCCGACGCCGCACCGAGCTCCCGCATCGTACCAAGGACGATTACCCTCTGCCGTCCGCTACCTGTGCCTTTCAACAGCTCGATCGCGGCCCGGGTGGATCCCGGGTTGGCATTGTAGGCATCGTTGATCAGGGTGACGTCCCCGACCTGCTCCCACGCCGAGCGCATCTTAGGCTGCGGCATCCCGGCGATTCCCGCGGCAGCGTCTTCGTAGCTCACGCCACACTCGCGGGCAACGGCCAGCGCCAGCATGGCGTTTCTGAGGTTGTGAAGCCCGCGCACCGGCGGGCGCACCGTCGCGCCCGCGAGCTCTATCACGCCGAGTCCATCCGATCCGATTTCCCAGCGATCGGGCTTCACATCGGCGTTGGCGTCGAGACCGGCGACGACAACTCGCTTCGCCTTCCCGCGTGCCGCTTCGGCAATTTCCGGTTGCGCGGAAGGGGCGATGCCGACTGCGACTCCTTCGTAGACAGCGGCCTCTTCGCGCAAAACACCCGCGAGATCGCCGAGGCCTTCCAGATGTTCCTCGGCGATGGACGTGACGAGCGCGATGTCAGGCTCCACGATTTCTCTGAGAATCGCAACTTCGCCCGGGAGGCTGGTCCCCAGCTCTACCACGGCCACATCGGCCTCGGGCGGAAGCGCGAGCAGCGTGAGCGGTACTCCGATCCTGTTGTTGAGATTGCCGGTCGTCGCATGGACTGTATAGGAGCGGCTGAGCGCGGCTCTGAGGAGATCCTTTGTGCTCGTCTTGCCGTTGCTTCCCGCCACGCCGATGATCGTCTTCCCCCACGCCCGGCGCCAATAGTGCGCGAGCGCGCCGAGCGCGATCAGCGTATCGCGCACCTCGAAGATCGGAACGCCCAGCGTGTCGAGCTTGGGAGCGCGCGAAACGACGACCGCCGAGGCTCCGTCCCGCACCGCATCGCGCAGATAGTCGTGGCCGTCGAACCGCTCGCCGCGGAGAGCGACGAACACGTCCCCCTTGCCGATCTTGCGCGTGTCGGTCGTTATGCCGCCCACTTCGGAAGATCCGCGCGGAAGTTTGGCGGAAGCTTGGTCCGCCAGCGCCGCGGCGATCCGGTCCAGCGTCCAAAACCCTGTGCTCAAGCGTGGCTCCCTGTCATCTCTCTCACGATTTCCTTTTCGTCGAATGGATACGAAGTGGTTCCGCGAATCTGATACGTCTCATGCCCTTTACCGGCGAGCAGCACGATGTCGCCTTCCTCGGCAAGATCGATCGCGCGCTGGATGGCGCTGAGCCTGTCGGTGACGCGCTGATGCTTCGAGCCGCGCATGCCTGCTTCAATATCATCGATGATGGCGTCAGGATCTTCGGTTCGCGGATTGTCGCTGGTAACGATAGCGCAATCGGCGCCGCGCTCCGCAATCGCGCCCATCAGCGGGCGCTTCCCCTTGTCGCGGTCGCCGCCGCACCCGAACACAACGATCAGCTTGCCCCGCGTGAAGGCGCGGGCCGTCTTGAGACTCCGCTCGAGAGCGTCGGGTGTATGCGCGTAATCCCGGAGCACCGTCGGCCTCGTCGATACTATCTCCAGCCTGCCCGCGACTTGCGGAACGGTATGAAGACGGCCCGCGATCTCAGCCGGCGCTTGTCCCAGCGCGGACGCGGTTGCAGCTGCCGCGAGCGCGTTCTCGACATTGATGTCGCCAATCAATGGCAGCGACACATCGGCGGATCCGCCGGGGGTGACGAGCCGCCACACGCTTCCCTCTGCTGTGTAGCGGATGTCCTCGGCCCGAACGTCGGCAGACTCCCGGACCGCGAATGTGAGCGGACGCGAGCGTGGCTTAAGTGATTTCCATTCCGGAGCATCCGCGTTGATGACGACGGTGCCGTCGGCCTTCAGGTAATCCAGCAGCCGCGCTTTCGCCTCCAGATACTTCTCCATCGTTCCATGATAGTCGAGATGATCACGCGTGAGGTTGGTGAACACCGCGACATCGAACTCGAGGCCGTCGACGCGTCTCTGGTCGAGACTGTGGGACGACACTTCCATCGCGATCGTTCGTACTCCGCGATCGGCAAGCTCGCGCAGGATCCTTTGCAGCTCCACCGGCCCCGGGGTCGTGAGGCCGCTGCCACCCGGCAGAATTTCTCCGCCGCTGCCTACCAGCACCCCAAGCGTTCCGATCGACGCGCTCGATCCATCGCCGTGGTCGAAGAGATGGCGCATGATCGAAGTCGTCGTCGTCTTTCCGTTCGTGCCGGTGACGCCGAGCAGCCTCAAGTTGCGGGCCGGATCTCTGTACGCGGTTGCCGACGCGATCGCCGCGGCGCGACGTCCTTCCCGCACCACCAGCGACGGTAGCGTGGTTCGGGATGGGTCTTCGACAATGGCGATCGCGGCTCCGCGTTGGGCTGCGGCTTCGAGAAACTCGTGGCCGTCGCTGGTCCAACCTCGAACGGCGATGAAGAGATCCCCGCGAGAAACCTTGCGGCTGTCGTCCGAAATCCCGTTTGCCTCCGTCGGAATCTCACCGCTCAGTCCGACCAGCAAACCACGCTCTGCCAGCGCGGTTTTTATTGCGTTGACGCTCACTCTCATTCGAGGGGACGGCTCAGCTGAACGAGTGTGCCAGGCGCGGCGAGTGTTCCCGCCGCGGGAAACGTTCCCACCGACGACGCGCCGATGATTCGAACCCGGAAGCCGGCGTTGTGGATTGCTCGCACAGCTTCGCGAACTGTCAGTCCTCGCACATCGGGAATGGCGCGGGAAGCGATCGCCACGGCAGCCGATTTCAGCGAAGCAGGCAGCTCTATCACGTACGAAGCCGTGCCTTCACTCGGATCGCGCTTCGCCACGTTCCGGTTCGGGTCGTATGAATCCGGCGCGGGCCGATCCGGTCCCTCGGACTCGTTCCGCCGAATGAATTTCACATCTGCTGCTGAATTCGCCCTGGCGGCAGGATCGGCGTGTGACAGCGCGACGGCGCTCTTCTCCGATGCCGCCAGATCTTCGCGATCGAGAGCTGCATCGCGCGCAGCTAGCGCGGCACGCAGCACGATCTGCGTCACAGGGGCGGCGATGTCACCCCCAGCGTAATGCGCACCCCTCGGATTATCGAGCTTGACGAGG
>JBGQIT010000162.1:0-6496 GCA_041498575.1 Gemmatimonadaceae bacterium | reverse complement strand
GAAGTTCAGATCGGTGCGAAGGTCCGAGAAGGCGCGGTCCAGCTCGTCGTGCATCCGGCGGTCGGTCTGGAGCACATCGAGCTCGGCGACTTTTTTCTTCAGTTCTTCAGCCGCTTCCTGCGCCGCCGCCAGAGCGGCCGTCGCGCCCGACACCTGTTCCTGCGCGCGGGCGGCCGCCACCTTGGATTCCTGCAGCTCCAGCCGCACGCGGTCGTAATCCGCCTTCAGATCGTTGAAATCCTTTTCCGTGAAGGAGATCTGAGTACGTCGCGTGCGAAGAGTACCGAGGGTCGACTGCACGCGCATGAGGTCCTGCGCGATGCGCGACTGCTCGAGCTTGAGCTGCGGCTCCCGTTCCAGCATTGCCTGAAACCGCCCGGCCTCTGCCTCCATGGGAGTCAGCCGATCAACCTCCGCAATCACCTCGGCGTGCCGGGCAGGATCGTATCCCGGTGGAATCCGCGAGATGTCCCGTTTCATTTGCACCTCGCGCTGCTGCTTCAGCGCGATGTCGCGCACGATCGTCCCCAGCTCCTGCACCGCGAGCTGGACCTTGGCGAGCCGTCGCTCGAGGGTGCCAACCTCCTGCATCAGCGCGCGCCGCTTCTCGTCGAGCTGGTGAACGTCCTCAGGCATCTGCTCCAGCTGCTCGACGCGCGCCTTGTAGTAGCTCCCGTCGACGTTCACGGTCTCGATCAGCTCGTCGAGATGCTCGACCACCGTGTGGAGGCTTCCACCCAGCGGGCGACTGCAAGTCGGGCACTCGCCGTCCTCGCCGAGCGCGACGACACGATCGCGCTGGTGCTTGAGCTCCGAATACTGGTGCCTGAGTGCCTCGCGCTTCGTCTGCGCTTCCTGCCGGTCCCGCACCCATTCCGTTCGCCGCGCTTCGAGGAGACCCTGAGCGTCTTCGAGCTCGGAGCGTTTCTTCTCCAACTCGAGCGTCGCCTCCTCTTCGAGCCCTGGAGCGCGCTCGATCCTGGCGTGACGCTCCTCCAGCCTCGCAATCTCCTCCCGTAGCGCGGCCTCGGCTTCGAGGAGCGTTTTCCGCCGTCCCTCCTCGCGGTAGAGAGTGTTGAGCGCCTGGAGCTCGACGTTGAGCGCGAAGAGCGGCTCGATGGCGTCGCGCAGGGTGTCGAGCTGAGAGCGCGCGGCCTTGACCCCATCGAGCTCTCGCGTAATGCGCTCGGCGTCCCGTTGGAGTGCTGCCTCCTTTTCCTCCAGGACCGTGATCTGCGTAAGCAGCTGCGCCGATTGCTCCCGCTGCCGCTGCACCATTTCCCAGCGCGGCTCGATCGACATCATCTCCCGCGCGCGAACCGCTCCCCGGTGCGCCGCCTGGTGCGCGCGCGCTTCCGCTTCTTCCTTTCGTGACGCGGCTTCCGCGAGAGACCGAAGAACCACCTCGGGGTCACGCATGCCACGCTGCATTCCATCGATGGCGGACCGGACGCGGTTGCGCCTCTCTCGCGTCAGGTCCTGCGCGATGCGGAGCTTCTCGTAGCCGAGCACGCGCGAAAGGAACTGTCCGCGCCTGCCGGGGCTCATCGCCGCCATCACGCTCAGCTCCTTCTGCCCCGTGAAATACGTATGGAAGAATTCCGACATCGACATGCCGAGCCGGCGCTGCATGAGCTCGGTGACGGCGGAGATCGTATTTGCGATGGGAGTATCGGCGCCATCGAGGTAGACCTCCGCGCTCGTCAATCCGCGGACGACGCGATAGCGATGGGAACCAAGCTCGAAATCGAGCTCGACTTGCACCTGAGCGCGCGCTCCGGCGCCCATGAACCTGATGGAGTCGCGGTTGCCGCGAATAGCCGGATTCCCGTAGAGCGCCCAGGCGATCGCTTCGAGAATAGTGGTCTTGCCGGCGCCGTTCGGACCGATGATGCCGGTGAGTCCCGTTCCAAAGCTCAGCTCAGTCCGGACGTGCTGGCGGAAGTTGGTGAGCTTGAGACTATTGAGTCTCACGCGATGGCTTCCTCTTCGGCCGGTCCGGCGACCAGATCCGCCTCGCGGAGGTAGTGGAGCCCGAGCTCGACGAGGGCTTCGCGGTCGATATCCTCGGTGAGCACGCGCGAGCGGAGCTTGTCGCGTACGGTGTCCGCCAGCGACGCCCGACGACCTGGCGCGGCCTGGCCCGTTTCGGGACGAACGATGTCGGGACGACGCGTGTCGAGGTGAAATTGCAGCGCCCTCCGCTTGTATTCGCGGAGCGCCTTATGATCCAGCTCGCGCAAAATGTGGCGCGGGACGTCGCGGACGACGAGCCGCACGATCTTGTCGTCGATGCCGCCTTCAAAGTCATCTACGGTCGCGCGAATCGCCTCGTCGAGCGAAGCGGGTGAGAGGCCGGCGCCCGAGAGCGGTGGAAGATCGACCCACTCCCGTAGGGGTGGAATCGAGTGAAACGTGTGAGCCCCGGTGGAGATATCGTGCTCGATGATGCCCTTCCCTCCGGTTCCTGTTTTACGCTCCTCGGCCAATTCCCGCCAGATTTCCCGCTCCTCGGCGATTTCTCCCCAGGAGTTGGTGCTCGTGTAGTCGAGCGATCCCGAATAGAACGCATTCGGCTCAATCTGCCGGTACACGTGGTAATGCCCTAGCGCGACGTAGTCCCAACGCTCGGCGCCGAGCTCCTTCTGCGTGATCCCCATCGGGCGGCGATCGAGCTCGCGCCCACTCCTTGGTAGCACTCCTTCGATTTCTCCGTGAAGCAGAAGGATGTTGTATTTCGCGTTTGCGTCGGGCTCGAGTGATGGCGTCTTTCCCATGTCGGGCACGGCGAGAATCGAGAGATCGTGCTCGTGAAACGGTATCCGCTTCGCCTCGCCCTCCACAACGTTGATTCCGAGCGGGGCGAACAGCGGCAGAATGCATCTGGTCTCCGCCATGCGAGGAGTGTCGTGATTGCCGGCGACCATCACTACGGTTGCATCGGGCAGCGCCTGCCTGAGCCGCGAGAAATGGTGAAACGCGTGCAGAATCGCCGGATTGCTGGGGCGAACGGCGTGAAATACGTCTCCAGCGATGAGCACCAGGTCGGGCTTCAGCTCGATCACCTTGTCGATGACGCGACGCAGCGAGATCGCGACATCCGCCTCGCGCTGGTTGATCCCCGCAGGTGTCTGCCGCTGATATTGTCTGAAGCCGAGGTGTATGTCCGAGAGATGAACCAGTCTCATCGAGTGCGCATCGCCCTTATCCACTGAGTGATCTTCGTCCGCACCTGCATCGGCGCTCCCTGTGGTTCTCCCTTTCGAGGCTGGGGCGCGGCGATCGTAGAACGTACGACAATGCTGCTCCTAGAGTCAGTGATCCAGCCGAGCCTGCGATCGATTTGAATTGTGCCCGCGAGCATGCCCGAGGTCGTGTAGCCGGCGCCCGGAGCTGGCGCGCCGGGGACGTTCATCCGGGACATCGTGCCGTGCATCGAGATGTATGCAACATCGCCGTTCCGGCCCAGGGAATCGAGCTGGAATGTCGCTCGCACCGACCCCATCGCGCCCGGATCGCCGCTCAGCGGGATCTGCATTTCCCGCGTCCATTTTTCGCCAACGGCGACCGGCGTTCGCGCCAGCATCGCCGGCATTTCTCCGAAGATATGCCGCAACTCGCTGTTGGAATCGTCATCATCGACGATCTCCATCGCTCCATCGGGGGAGACCCGGACCATGACACGCTTTGCCTGCATCGTCCGCCTCTTGAGGTCGGCGAGGGAACCCGGCGAGGCGGGAGTCATCGCGACCGAATCGGTGATCGACTGCATGAGGGTGCCGCCGGATGTCCACTGCTGCGCGATGGTGTGCGTGAACACCTCGATCGAAGTCGTCATCGAACTGGGGGTGGACTCGCGCCCCCCGCGCTGGGTGGTGCCCGTCATCTCCACCGTTTGCGAGAGATGCATCCTCAGGGTGTCGCCGATGTGGGGGCGGATCTGGAGCAAAACTGGCTGAGAGACCGCGGCCTGGGTAAAGAAAACAACAGCGAGAAGAGCTAGGTGGGGGGTGCGAGGTACTAGGTTCGAGGCAGGAGGCAGAGGCGTCATGAGTCGCGGTTCTACCTCCGACCCCGCACCTAGTACCTCGAACCTCCTACCTAGCTCTTCTCGCACTTCAGTTTGCCTTCCATCCATACGGATGCCTTTAAAATCCGTACGGATCATTTTCCGGCGCCGACTTGATGCTCCCGGCCATTGGGCGCGGCGCCGCCTGGGCGGGGATGATCTTTCGGAATTGCGCGGCGAAATACGCCTTCACGTTGTCGGGACGGGCAAGAATGGTCGCGTTGCGCGCACGAATTATCTCTTCTTCAGTAAAGAGCGCGGTGATCTCCTGCACCCACGGAAGCGTGATCGCCGGATCGAGTGGTCTCAGTGCGCGGAGAATCGCCGCGTCCAGAGACACATCGTTCGCCTGCGGGTAGCGCTCCGAGCCTTCGCGTCCCTGCATCACCGCGGGACGCGGGAACCGTACGAAGATCGGCTGCGTGAAATGTGGATGGCGAATCATCAACTGCCCTTTCTCCAGCGTCGCGAGTTTGGTTCTTGTCGCCGGGCTCAGCACCGCGTAGCCCGGTGTCGAGAGCTCGTCGGGGTCCATTCTGCCGAACAGCGATGTTCCCGAATTGCCGACGACCCTCCGATGCACCTGTGAGCGGAATTGCTGCGCGCTGAACAGAACGAGGCCCAGATAGCGGCCACGTTCCGCGATGTCGAGGAGCATCTTCCTGACATAAGTATCGGCTCCATCCCCCGGCGCGTACTTGTTCAGCTCGTCGACGAATACGACGATATGCTTGACGCCAAGATCCCTTCGCTCCAGATGCTCACGGAGCTTCGACACGATCCGCGCGAAGATGAGGTCCTGCGCATCTTCCTCGAGGTTGGCGACATCCACGACGTACACCGTGCGGTCCTCAAAGCTCCCGAACGGGAGGTCACTGACCGCTCCCGCGTCGGTAACGAGGCCGGCGCAGCGCGTCGATATGTTGGATAAGCGGTTGCGTACCTTGCGGATCGTCGCCACGTGGTGCGTACGCCAGCTCTCTCCGTCCTTCCTTTCCATGCCCTGGAGGACATCGCGGAACCAGGCATCGAGGTCGGCAAACGATTGAACTCTGTGCTTCTTGCTCAGGATTGAATCGGAGAATTCCTTGTCCACGACGTTCTCGGTGATGAAGTCGATCAGCGCATCGGCCTTCGCATCGATGTCGTCCTTGTTGAGGAGAACCTCCGCGAACTGAAGAACCTCGCGCAGACCCCACGTGAGCGGCGTGACGTTGTCGAGCAAAGCTTCGTTGTTCCGGAAGGTGTTGAGCGCAAGACCCTTGGCGGTGTAGGGCGCGAAATACTCGACGCTCTGGAACGGCTTCGGCTCGACGTCGAGCTTCTCGTAGAGGGCCTCGTCCGACTTCTCCACCTTGCCTGGCTGATCCAGATAACAGAGGTCGGGACCTTTCACATTGAAGCACACCGCCGCGATCGATCCCTTGTCTTCCGGGAAATGCTTGAACAGCGACGCGAGCAGCCACTCGACGGCGCTCGTCTTGGTGGCCAGCCCCGAGACCCCGGTGATGTTGAGATGGGCAGCCTCGGGTCCCAGAAGAAAATCCGCGTCGAGATAGATCACGGCTTCCGTTCCACCGGCGCGATAGACGCCGATTGGAATTCCCGTGTTCGCTCCTTCTCGCAGGTAGCTGTCCATGCGCAGCGCGACCTGCACGTCGGCTTCCTCGGCGAGAAACACCTGCCCCATCGGCACTGGCTGGAGCGGCTCTTCCGGGATCTGCCGTAGCACGGCGGCCGTGTACAGCCGGATCTCCGCGCGTTCGGTAGCGGCGTAGCCCGCCGTCGTCGGCAAACCGTCGTGGCCGAGCACATCGTGCATGGGAGACTGCAGATCCGTGTAGCTGAACCCCTCCACGATGATTCCGTAGATATGCGGGATCTGCCCGTCCATCGGGTTTGCGCCATCGACGCGCACGATCGTCCCGATGCCGACGGGCGAATCGATCGCCGTCCAGAAATGGAATTCGTGCGGAGTGTTGGGCTTTCGCTCAGTTGCGACTACGCGGCCGAGTGCTTCGCTCATGAAATGGCTCTCAGAAATTCTTCGACATCCCGAATACCGTAAGACATCTTGTCCCAACGCCCATCGGGAAGAGCGAGCGGGGACGTTTCGGCGAGCACCCAGCGCGAAATTTCATCCGCTCGCTCGGAGGGGTTTTCGCACCGCGCCATCTCGACGCGCACGAGCCCCCACAAAACGTCATGGCCGGCTGGATCGCGCAGCCGTAGATACCAGCTCATCACCGCGTGGCGAGAGCGCGGTGACACGAGGAATACCGACGATCGCTCCCCCCTGGCCAGGCCCACTACCGTCTTGAGCGCTTCGCCCTCGACGTAAAGCGTGCGGTGGCTCTTGATCACGCCGATGACGTTCGTTGATGATGCCACGCGCCCGCTCCGGCTGATCCCGCCATCGACGAAAAG
>JBGQIT010000161.1:0-6509 GCA_041498575.1 Gemmatimonadaceae bacterium | reverse complement strand
TCACTTTGTAGTTCTCGTTACCGGAGCCTCGCCCGATGGCCGACTTCACGAAAGAATGGATCGAGCATCTCAAAACCCAGATCTCGGGACGCATGAACATCGTCGCGGACAAGATCGATCCGCAGGCGTACGACGAGCTCGTGACCGACCTGGCATGGTTTACTTTCCGCTTCGCGCGCGACCCGGATACCAAGATGAGGAAAGTTTTCCGCTGAAATCCCCGTTCCAGCGGCATTAGATTCGCCGTAGAGTGCACTTCGGCAACCGGACCGGAGACGCTAATGGCGAAGTGTGAAGTGTGCGGCAACGATTACGACAAGTCGTTTACCGTCACGATGAAGGGGAAAGCCCACATCTTCGACTCGTTCGAGTGCGCCATCCATGCCCTGGCGCCGAAGTGCTCGCACTGCGGCTGCAAGATCATCGGCCACGGCGTCGAGAATAACGGGACTTTCTATTGTTGCGCGAGCTGCGCCGAGATGTCGGGCGTCAAGGGACTCGAAGACCGCATCTAAATGCAGAAGCGAGGGAATACAGCGTGAAGTGGAAGAATAGGAGTGATCCGCACGGCAAGATCGGCGACGAGCGCGTCCGCACCAAATTCGCCTGGCTTCCGGTCGAAGCGGATGATGGATTCACTTACTGGCTCGCTCCCGTAGTCGTGCGCGAAAAGCTGCTGCCCAAGGTAACCCGGGGCGGCTTCGAGGACGACGAGCAGTCATGGCAGATCGTCGAGGCCAAGCCGGTGAACGGCAAGAAGAAAGACCGTAAAAAATAGCGGCACCCCGGCTTGCCACTCAGCATAGATCTCAACGCGGACCTCGGAGAGGGCTTTGGTCGCTCTCGCGAGTTGGAGGACGAGGCACTGCTCGATCTCGTGTCCTCTGCCAACATCGCCTGTGGCTTCCACGCCGGCGACGCAATCACGATGCGAGACACAGTGAGAGCGGCGACGCTTCGGGGCGTCACGATCGGCGCGCATCCTTCGTACCCCGACATTCCGGGCTTCGGCAGGCGAGAGCTCGGCCTTCCGCCTAAAGAAATATCACGACACGTGGCGTACCAGATCCGCGCGCTACGCGACGTGTGCGGATCTGAAGAGGCAAAGCTCTCGTACGTCAAACCACATGGAGCGCTGTACAATCGGGCCGCCCGAGATCGTGAAGCAGCGACCGCGGTCGTAGCGGCGATACGCGACGTTGAATCGTCTCTCACTTTGTTGGGACCAGCTGGCAGCGAGATGGCCCGCGCCGCCGAGCGCGCGGGAATTGCCTTCGCGACTGAGGCATTCGTCGACAGGGCGTATAAACCGGATGGGACGCTGGTCCCGCGCAGCGAGCCAGGAGCGGTGATTCATGATGTCAATGGCGCCGTGCAGCGCGCGGTAATGCTCGTCAAAGGCCGTACAATTACGGCCGACGACGGTTCCGAGCTCCACATCAAGGCGCAATCACTCTGCGTTCACGGTGACAATGCCGATGCAGTCTCGATCCTGCGCGCGCTGAACGCACGGCTCAAGGAATCCGGCGTCACCATCGCGCCGTTTGCCGCTTGACCCACACTCAGCTTCGCGCCCACCCGCTCGGCGATACAGCCGTCACCATCACATTCGGAGCTGATCGCAGCGCCGAGCTCCTCTTTCGGGTTCACTCCGCCGCGCGCTCGCTCAAAGCTGCGAATATTCCGCACGTCGAAGATATCGTCCCGGCGTATCTCGCACTCACTGTGTTCTACGATCCGCTCGAGACATCGTACGAGGAGGTTTCAAGAAAGCTTCTCGATGCGTGCGATCGCGCGACGCACTCGACGCACAAGCCGGCGCCGTCGCGTGAGCACCGAATTCCGGTCAAGTACGACGGTGTTGACCTCAAGGCGGTTGCCGCCTCTACCGGGCTTTCGGTGGAAGAGGTTGTCGCGCGGCATTCCGGCAGGATCTACACGGTAGACCTCCTCGGATTTGTCCCCGGCTTTGCTTACCTGAGCGAGCTCGATGCGGCGTTGCAGCTGCCTCGCCGCGCGCAGCCACGGCCCCGGATAGCGGCCGGCAGCATTGGCATCGCCGCCGCGCAGACTGCGGTCTATCCGCTCGATACACCCGGCGGCTGGCACATCATCGGTCGCACACAGACGGTAATGTTCGACCCGACTCGCGACGCGCCGGCGCTACTGGCTCCAGGCGACACAGTCCGCTTCGAACGCGTTACATGATCACGATCACACGGGCGCCACCGTATATCACTGTGCAGAACGGAGGGCGACAGCACTCGCGGTCCCTCGGAGTGCCGCGCGGTGGCGCGATGGATCTATTCGCGCTTCGCGCCGTAAATGCCGTCGTTGGAAACTCTCTCGATGCCGCGGCGCTCGAGTGGGCGCTCGGAGGCGGTGCCGTCCGCTTCGATCGCGATTGTTTGTTTGCGGTCGGCGGCGCCACCGCGCGCGCGACGGTCTCGGGAAAGGACGTTGCTCCATGCACAACTACCTTCGCTCGGGCCGGCGACGAGCTCCTGGTCGAACAAATCACCAGCGGCCGCTTTCTCTACCTGGCCTGCGATGGGGGGATCGACGTACCCGCTCTCCTCGGCAGCCGATCCACCTATCTGCCGGGACACTTTGGAGGATACGAAGGACGGATGCTCCGAAGCGGAGATTCGGTGCGGCTGGGTGCGCGGCCGAGCACACATCCGGCTGAGGGATTTCACGCCGCCGCCGATTTAATGCCGCGCTACGATAGCGGGATCGTTCACGTGACTCCGGGAACGCAGGAAGATCTGTTCGACGAATCGGCGATCCGCACTCTGACCGAGAGTGAATACAGAATCTCCACGTCTTCGGACCGAACTGGCTACAAGCTCGAGGGCCCCGTCCTCGCAAACTCCCTCGGCACGCTCCCTTCAGAGGCTGGCTGCCCGGGCGCAATCCAGGTACCGGGCGACGGACTGCCGATCGCGCTAATGGCCGACGCACCCACCATTGGCGGCTATCCCAAGATCGCGGTCGTCAGCGAGGCAGATCTCCCGATCCTCGCCCAGCGCCGGCCGGGCGAGAGCATCAGGTTCCAGCTCATCACCATTGACCAGAGCCATCGCGCGCTCAAACGTCGCCTATCGGACATGCACGCGATCAGCCGGCACGCGATCAGTCGGCACGCGAGCCGATCGTAGCGGGCTCGAGCGACGCGCGCCTCTCACTCCGCGGTCAAATTCGCGCGTGGGCGAGACGAAAAAGGCTTCTACCGGCGCGGCTCATGCATGTAAATCAATTGGCCGCCGCCTGGAGCGGCTCAACAACTGTTGGGGGAGTGCGCCATGGAGCGAAGCGATAACGAAGGCATCAGCCCGAATGCGGAAATCGACCGGACCACGCGCGACGACGGAGGGGTCTCGGGTCGTGTGAAGAGTATGGCATCATCCGTCAAGCAGAAGGCATCGACCATTCCTGCGCTGCTCGCCGATGGACTCGAGGCGGGAGCAGAGAAGCTTCGTCAGCAACGGCTCACAACGAGCGCGGAGAGTGCCGCCACGCCGGGATCGTCCGTGACGGTTGCCAATGATTCCAGCATTACCGCCGTCACCGATACTCTAGCCAGCGGAATGCAGTCGAGCGCGGAGTGGCTCCGTGATGCCGATCTCGACAAGCTCAAGTCAGGGGTCGAGAAGCAGGTAAAGGAGCATCCCGCCCGGTCGCTTCTCGTCGCCCTCGGCGCCGGCTATCTGATCGGAAAAGCTCTCCGGCGTTAGCCATGAAGATGGCTAGCGCACCCCCAGCAAATCGCGGAGTCGGGCAGCTCCTCCGCGAGGTGGCGGAAGACGGAGCGCATCTGGCGCGGGAGGAAGTCCACCTCGCGCGCATCGAGTTTGCCCAGATCGCGCGCGATATCGGAAGGGGCACCGGGCTCACGGTCGCAGCCGCGATGCTCGGACTGCTGACCGTCCAGATGCTCGTGTTCGGCATCGCTCTTCTGCTCGGCGATGCGCTTTTTCATGGACGTTACTGGATCGCGGCCTTCGTGCTGACTGTAATTCTGGGGGGAATCGCGTTCTACCTTCTGAAGCGAGGTGCCGCGCTTCTTTCGCCGAAGAACATCAAACCCGAGCAGACATTGGCAACGCTACGGAGACACAAGGATGGGTGAGACTACGACCGAAGTACGCGCGGATATCGAACTGACTCGGGCGCGCATGTCGGGCGCGATCGCCGAGCTGGAGCGAAAGGTGGACGTGACACAGAAGGTGAGGGACCATCCCTGGACCGCCGTGGGCGTAGCCTTCGGCGCAGGCATCGCCTTGAGCGCCTCACGCGCGGACGTAAGAGCGGCAAGGGTCACGGCAGATGCGACCAGAGAGACGGGCAGCAAGCTCGGTGGTGCGCTCGACGGAGTCGTCGCCGCTCTGATCGCCGGGGTCGCCGAGGTGTTTCACTCCCGAATCGAGGACGCGGTCAAGGATGTCGTGACTTCCATTCGCGGAACTTCGGGCACGAGAGCGATCGACACGGGTGACGGAACTGTAGAGGTACCAATCAGGGCAGACTGACGGCACAACTGGCGATCGGCGCGCCAAGACAAGTCGACTTGCGTTGATCGCCACAAGCTCCTAAATCCGAGGTGCCCGCGTGCGGAGGCGATCCCGCTTCCCGCTCGCCCAAGCGGAGGAAACGCTGCTCCCTCGGATCACCGTCGTAGTATCTGCCATTGGCGCGCTCTCGCTCGCCGCAGTCGAGCGACCGATCGCTCGACTGCAATTTTTTGCGCCCCCTCAGCAGCAAACAGCCAGGCGTCTCGTTCCGTTTCGCGTTCCAGCGGAGGATGAGATGAAGGACAGCGTCTACCGCGCATCAGCGCTCCGTGGACGCGCGCTTCTGCTGGCCACGCGCGACAGTCTTCCGCGCAACGTCGGCAATGCGCTGCGCTGCGCCAGTTGTCACATCGATGGCGGCCTGCGGCGGGACGCAATGCCGTGGGTCGGCAGCTACGCGAGGTTCCCGCAATACCGTGCGAGGAGCGGTAAGGTCGATCTCATCGAGGACAGGATCAACGACTGTTTCCGCCGCAGCATGAATGGTCGAGCGCTGAATCCCGCGGGCGGAGACATGCGTGACATCGTGACTTATTTCGCATTTCTGTCGAGCGGAATACCGGTCGGCGCGGAGATGGAGGGACAGGGCTTTCCTCGCCTTCAGCCGCTCAAGGGAGATCCCGCGCGCGGGGCCGGTGTTTTCGCCACCACATGCGTGCGGTGTCACGGGGCGAACGGAGAGGGCACCGCGCTCGCACCCCCGCTGTGGGGACCCCGATCGTACAACGTCGGGGCCGGGATGGCGAGAATCAACACGGCTGCTTCGTACATTCACGTGCTAATGCCGATCGATCGCGCGCAACATCTCAGCGCGCAGCAGGCGTTTGACGTCGCGACGTACATCAACACACGTCCCCGCCCCGATTTTCCGGCGAAGGTGCGCGACTGGCCGCGCGGACAGAAGCCGGTCGACGCCGACTATCACGTTCTACCGCCCATTCCACGGCAGAAATGACCGTTAGCTGTGACCTTTGGCAAAACCGAATGGACACCGCAACCTTCGCCTGCAGACTCAGCTGTTAACGTCCGGGCCGGTGATGCGTCTCTCAAGCTGAACGGCGCGCGAATGCGCCCACCCGAAAAACGGATCCTCGAGAGAGGAAGGAGACGAGAGATGTCGAATGCGAAGTTTGCGGCGTTTGCGGCCGCTCTGGTTCTGGCAGTCAGCTCACAGGCCTCGGCACAGTCCGCTCAGGCCGCACTGAAAGCGCCCCCGCACATAACGAGGGCACAACTCGCCACGTGGTGCAGGAACCACCCGAAAGCAACCGCGGATTGCAAGGAAGTTCGTTCCGACAATCGCGAAATTCGCTCCGATCGCAAGGAGGTCGTTGCCGACCGCAAAGAAGTGAAAGCGGACATCAAGGCGGGCGACAAGAAAGAAGCCAAGCAGGATGCCAAGGAGCTGAAGTCCGATCGCAAGGATCTCCGTCAGGATCGCGCGGATAGACGTAAGGACGTGCGCGACATTCGGAAGGACGCGCGGAAATAGTCTCGCTTCGAGATCGCAAAACGGCCCACCACCAGATTTTCCGGTAGTGGGCCGTTTTTGTTGCGTTGTCGTTTCAGCCCGAGGCCGTCAGCTTTAGCCCGGAGCCGTCAGCCGGTCCGCTCAGGGCCCCCGGCCGGTAGTCGTCAGTTGCCGTTCAGCGTGGAACTCACAGAGCTAGCGGGCCGGACTCAGAGTCGGGGGGTTTTCGGTCTTGAGGTAGCGCGCCAGGTACGAGTCCGTCACCTGTCTGATCAGTCTCGCGCTCATGCCGTTGTACGCGGCTCCATGCCTGCCCGGCGGATAAACACGCAGCTCAGCATCGCGACCAGCGTTGGTAAGCGCCGTCAGCAGCTGCATCGTGTTCTGCGGGTGGACGTTGTCGTCCATCATCGAGTGGATGAGGAGCAGATTCCCGCGCATCTTCGCCGCCTGCTCGATCGGCG
>JBGQIT010000160.1:0-6556 GCA_041498575.1 Gemmatimonadaceae bacterium | reverse complement strand
GAAGCTCGACTCCCCGAATCGCGTGTCCGAGCCTGCCGGCGGCGTTGAGTCTTGGCGCCAGAATGAACCCGATTCTGCCAGCGGTGAGCTGCTTTCCATCGAGACCGGCCGCTCTAAGCAGCGCGCGCATGCCAACGTTGCGGGTCTCCGCCAGCATTTTGAGACCGTAGCGAACGAAGACGCGATTCTCGCCGCGAAGCGGAGCGACGTCCGCTATCGTCGCCAGCGCTACCAGATCCAACATCGCCCACACGAGGTTCTCGTTGCCGCCAAGCGTGCGGGTGAGAGCGAGCGCGAGCTTGAACGCGACGCCAACCGCGGCGAGATCCTTGTCCGGGTACCCGTCGCCAATTCGCTTCGGATTGAGAACAGAGAGGCAGTCCGGCAGCTCGCCGCTTGGAAGGTGGTGGTCGGTAACGATGACGTCGATTCCCGTGCGGCAGAGGCGCGCGACGGGAGCGACGGCGCCGGTGCCGCAGTCGCATGTGACCACAACCTTCGCTTCCGCCGCTATCGCGGCATCGACTCCGGCATCGCTCAGATCATATCCATCCTCGATGCGGCGAGGAATGAAAGGCATCGCCTTGCCGCCGAGTGCACGAATCACACGGGTAAGTATCGTCGTGGAGCAGATGCCATCGACATCGTAGTCGCCGTGGATGAAGACCAGCTCCTGATCGCGCACCGCGCGCGCGAGGCAATCTACGGCCTTGTCCATCGACAGGAAGTCGAACGGATCGTGAAGCCTGTCCAGCTTCGGGCGCAGGAAGAGCTTCGCGTCCTCGGCCGTCACGTAACCGCGAATGATCAGCAGCCGGCAGACGATTTCCGGCAACGACAGCGCCTCCTCGAGCGCTCGCACAGCCTCCTCATCGGGAGCCTTGGGAAGGATCCACCGTGCAGGCGGAGCGGGCCGTTCGGACGCGAGTGTAGTCACTATCGCAAGTTAGAAAGTGGAGCGGACGCGCTCAAGCGCCACGAGATGAGCGTCGGTCGCGAGTTTCGCGTGATCATCCACCTTCCGCGTACAGCAGAACGCCGCACGCCTCACAAACTTCGATCTCTCCGCTGCCGGCCATCATGTTCCGGCGCTGGAGCGGTACAGCCGTGTCGCAGTTCCCACACGAGCCGCCGCGGAGGGCGTAGAGCGCCATCGTTCTCTTCCCCCTGATCCGGTCGTACTTGCCTAGCATTGGCCGGGAGACGGAAACCGCCCTTCCATCGCGGTCGCGCTTCGCCTCCTCGAGCTGCGAGAGGAGCGCTGCCCTCTTGGACTCTATCTCCGGGCGGGCCTCCTGCTGCTCGTGCTCGACCGCCGCCAGTGCCTGCGTCGAGGCCACTATGTTCGCATTCATCTCGCTGATCCTTCGTCCGAGGATCGCCAGCTCACCCTCGTCTTCCGCCATCAGGCGCCGGGTGGATTCGACCTGCGCCGTGGCGGCGGTGGCCTCGCGCATCCGCTTCACATCCTCGAGCTGATGGAGATTTCGCTCCTGAAGCTGCTTGTGCTGGGCCAGTCTCCCTTGTAGCTCGCGCTGTTTCTTTTCCTCCGCCTGGATCACTGTCTGCGCGCGCGTCAGCGCAGCAGCCGCCTGATCGCGTTTCTTGTCGAGCTGCGCCAGCTGCGGATCAAGCGATCGAATCTGATCCTCGATTTCACGGATCTTCAGATCGTCCTCTTGCAGCGCCAGCAGCGCCTCAACTTCCTGTAGCATCCAACCTCCGAGTCGTCACCCGCGCATCAACTCTCTGTTCCATTCGACCTCCAAGTTGTGACCAGTGCTTCAGCTTTCTGTTCCATGCAGTTCCGAAGGCGTCACCAGCGCTTCGACTTTCTCTCCAATTCGTCACCGAGCTCCCGTTCTTCTGAATTTCTTGAAGTAGTTCTTGCCAGTCGTTTTCAACTCCTTCCTGATCTCGTCCTTCTCCGCGATCAGTTTGTCCTTCTGCGCTCCCTCGGCCAATGGAATTATCCGGTCGAGCTCCGCCGCGCGTAGATCGAGGTCTCGCGCTCTCAGCGTCGCGAAGCTGTCACTGATCGTGCGCTCCGGATCGATCTGGTTCGCGCCCTCGGCGAGAAGGTCTTCGACGGTCTCGATCGTCTCCTCATCAAGATTCGCAGTAACCTCGTCGATTGTTGAGTCAGGTTCAGCCGCTATCAATGCGCGATAGATCGCCCGATACTGCGGATCGCGAAGGCTTTGCGCGCCCAGTTTCTCGGCAATCTGTTCGACGCGGGAACGGTTGAGGAGGATCGCGCGCACGAGCTCGCGCTCGGCGGACGCACCCCGCTCGGAGTGCTGCGCTCGCTTTTCCCCGCGGCGCACCCGGGCCGCGGGAGATATTCGCGGCGCAGGAGGCGGCGGCGAGGAAACCGAGATGCCTGGAATCACCTTGCCACGCAGCTCGCGCTCGAGGACCTCTCGCGCCACTCCGCTGACTTCGCTCGCCCGCGAGAGGTACAGGTCGCGCATGATCTCGTCCGAGGTCGCTCGCACAGTGGGCAGCAAGCGGTCGAGCGCGCGCCGCTTTTTCTGCAGCTCGGAGAACATTCCAGCGCGCTCCAGCAGCTGAATCTTTCGCTCGAAGACATCGATCGCGTCTTTGAGGCGGGCAGTGAGAGCGGCGGCCCCGTGAGCCTTCACGAAAGTGTCAGGGTCTTCGCCCTCGGGGAGCGTCACCACGCGCACCGCGACGCCCTGTCGCAACAGCTCGTCGCCCGAGCGGAACGTCGCCTGCAGCCCGGCCTTGTCGCTGTCATAGAGTAGAAAGACGTTCTTCGTCAGCTTTCTGAGCGCCGCGGCCTGCGCGTCGGTGAGCGCGGTGCCCATTGCCGCGACGACGGTTGTTGCACCAGCAGCCATCAACCTGACGACGTCGAAGTAGCCCTCCACGACCAGCACCTGGTCCTCACGCCGGATATCGTTCTTCGCCCAGTTCAGACCGTACAGCGTTTTCCCCTTGGAGAACACGGTCGACTCCGGCGAATTCAGATACTTGGGCTCTCCCTGTCCGAGGATTCGTCCGCCAAATCCGATGTTGCGGCCCATCGAATCCAGAATCGGGAACATGAGCCGCCCGCGAAAGCGTGGGCGTGGCTCGCTTCCATCCTCGCCCTGCACGAGAAGACCGGCCGCGGCGAGTCGCGTCTCGTCGAAGCCGAGGGTGGCCATGTAGTTCCGGAGCAAGCCGATCTCGCGCGGAGCGAGTCCAATGCCGAACTGATCCGCGACTTCGCGCGATATGTCGCGCTGGCTAAGATAGTCCCGGGCCTGGGCGCCGAGTGGATCGTCCCACAAGAACTTCTGGAAGTAGGCGGCGGCAGTCGCGTTCACTTCCCACAGCGGCTCGCGCGGATCGGGTCCTTCGCGTCGCGTGTCGACCTCGCGAACCTCGATGCCCGATTTCTCCCCGACCATCTTGACTGCCGCCGGCCATTCGACCCCGAGTCTCTTCTGCAGAAAGTGAAAGACGTCTCCACCTTCGTGGCAGACGAAGCAGTAGTACATCCGCTTCTTCGGCGAGACGGAAAAGTTGCGGTGCGTTCCCTGGTGGAAGGGACACGGTCCGCGGAAGTCGGCACCCTGTCGCTTGAGGTTCACGTATTCGCCGACGATCTGCACGATGTCGGCGGAATCGCGGACCTGCTCGACGACCTCGTCCGGGATCACTTCAGCTCCACCACGGTGACGCCCGCGCCACCCTCGTTCCAGGCTCCGAGGCGAAAGCTCATCACTCGCGATTCCTTGCGAAGCATCTCAGTCACGCGCTCGCGGAGGGCCCCGGTTCCCTTGCCGTGGATGATTCGGAGTGACTTGAGATCAGCGCGGATCGCTGCGTCGACGGCATGCATAACGATGTCCTCGATCTCTCCGACGCGCATTCCGCGCAGGTCGATCTCGCTCGCCACGTGGACTTCCGGAAGATCGCCACGGACGGCCACTGCCACTTCGGGAGCGACAGAGTCCGCTCCGGTTGGACGCAATGAGCCACGGGGAACAGCCAACTTCATTACGCCTACCGCCACGACCGCTTCATCGTCGCGGATCTCCACCACTCGACCGACTCGACCACCCAGCGTTTCCACCTCCACGAAATCACCGATGCTGACCTCGGCGTTGTCCCGCCTCGCGGGCTCGCTCACCGTTTCGCGCTCAAGCCGCTCGAGCTCGCGACCCTGCTCGTTGGCGAGGTTCTCCACCCTCTTTCGCGCTTCGCGCGCTGCCTCTTCGCCCTGCGTTGATGCCGACTTCAGCTCGCGAATGGTGCGCTCGACCTGCGCGCGCGCTTCGAGAAGATACTGTCTCGCCTCGCGTCGTGACGCCTGTTCGACCTCGCGTTCCCGCTCCCTGACATTTCTTTCGCGCTCCGACACTCTGCTCGCGCGGTCCCTCGCGTCCTCGGCGATCTCGCCGGCCTTCTGCTCCGCGACAGCCAGCGATTTCTGGCGTGCCTCCAACTCGGCGAGAAGCGCGGTGACTTTCCTCTCATCCGCAGGAATCCGCTCCTCTGCCCTCGCCAGAATCTCGCTGGGGAGATTCAGGCGCCGGGCAATGCTGATGCCGTAGGAACGGCCGGGCAGTCCCTTGGTGAGCCGATACGTCGGAGCCAACGCGACGGGGTCGAATTGAAGCGAGGCGTTCACGACGCCCTGGACCTGCGTCGCCAACTCTTTCAGCGCGCCAAGATGTGTCGTGGCAATCGAGAGCGTACGCCGCGCGGTGAGCGCCTCGAGAATGGCGCCGCCCAACGCCGCGCCCTCAATGGGATCGGTACCGGAGCCAAGCTCGTCGATAAGAACAAGGGAGTGCTCCGTCGCGGAGCTCAGTACTTCGGCGAGGTTCTTGAGATGTGCGCTGAACGTCGAAAGACTGGCGAGGATCGACTGTTCGTCTCCGACATCCGCGTAGATGTTGTCGAAGATCGCGATACGCGATCCGGTGTCGACCGGAGCTGGAATCCCCGACTGCACGAGCGCGGAGAACAAGCCCAGCGCCTTGAGCAAGACCGTTTTGCCACCGGTGTTCGGTCCGGAGATGAGCAGCGTTCTCTCGTTCGGTGACATCTCGAGATCGAACGGGACGACGTCGATACCCTGGGCCACGAGGAGTGGGTGGCGACCCTCGACCACTGTGAATCCGTCGGTCGAATCCGACAGCTCCACGGGAGCGCAGCGGAATTCGATGGCGTATCGCGCCCGCGCGACGAGCGAATCGAGAGTTATCAGCGCCTCGAGCGAATCTCCGAGCGCCTCGCGGAGTGGACGAAGTTTCTCCGTTAGCTCCAGGAGAATCCGATCTATCTCTTCGACCTCTTCGATCTGGAGCTCACGAATGCGATTGCCCGCCTCGACCGCCGCGGGTGGCTCGACGAACAACGTTCCTCCCGTCGCTGATGCGTCGTGGACGATTCCACCAACCACGCCTTGCGCTTCACGCCGGACTGGAATGACGAACCGGCCGTTGCGCACGGTAACGGACATGTCGGCGACTCGCTGGTGGGGCTCGAGCTTGGCCATTGCGCGCTCGAGAAGTTTGACCAGCTCTCCCTGGGAGCCCTTGAGCTCGCGTCTGATTTTCTTGAGCGTCGACGAGGCGTCATCGCGAACCTGGGCGTCCTCGTCGATCGCGCGCTCGATCGTATCCTCAACGGCCTTGTTTGCCACAAGCGGATCGATCTGCCCCGCGAGAACCGCCGCCACCATCGCCGACGCGCGTTCCCCGCGCAGAGATTCGCGCGTGATGCGTGAGCTGCGAAGAAGCTTCGCCACCACCAGCAGCTCGCCCGCACCAAGAGATGCATGTTCGACACGCAGGCGGGTCAGCGCCGTCCGCGCATCCGGCACACCGTGCAGGTGCCACGGCTCCTCGGCCGCTACGAGCGAGCGGACCGCCGCCACGCGCGCGTGCTCGCGCTCGATCGCATCGCGATCGACGACTGGCCGCAGCTCCCTCACCCGCTCTGCGCCGAGCGGAGAAGTGGCTCTCTCGGAAATGAGGGCGAGAGTGCGCGGAAATTCTATGACGTTGAGGGCGTGCGAATTCATGCAATAACGGCCAGGATGAGCGCAATACGCAGGAGCGCCGGCGTAGCTTGTTGATACACCTGAATGACAAAACCCGAGCTTGCGAGGGTTGTCGCGGGCTCGGGCTTTGTGATTCCACGGAGCGAGCTTTTCACCCCTGCTTGCTCAGCTCCTCTCGGGCGATGGCGTTGATGGTGCCGCCTTCCGCTCGACCTTTGAACTGGGGAAGAACCTTTCCCATGACCGCTCCGATCTGTGTCGCGCCACCCGCGATTGCCGCTTTGACCGCGGCGCGAAGCTCAGCGTCACTCACCTGAGCGGGAAGGTATTTCTCGAGTGCAGCCGCTTCGGCCGACTCTTTGTCAGCGAGATCCTTGCGGGCACCCTTGGTGTACATCTCGATCGATTCACGCCTGCGCTTGATCGATTTGCGCAGGACGTCGATCACATCCGCGTCCACCGGATCGCGTCTCAGCTCGATCTTCTTGTTCTTGATCTCGGAGAGGACGGTGCTCAGCAAGAGCGTGCCGG
>JBGQIT010000159.1:0-6566 GCA_041498575.1 Gemmatimonadaceae bacterium | reverse complement strand
TGATTGAGGAGCTCGTGCGTCGGGAAAACTCTCTTCGTGGAGATCGCGACGCGCGCGCTGATGCGGTCGAGCCACTGCGTGACGAGCTCCTGCTTCGCCACTCGGAGACGATCAGAGAGAGTGGCAGCCAGCTCCAGTGGGTATCTAGCCAATGGGTATCTGAACGGATCGGTAGCCATGGCGTGCCCTCCAGCCTCTGGTGTTACCACCGATACATAAGGCAAGAAGGGACCCACGCGCCCGGATTCCCGGCCCTTTCGGCCGGGGTCAAATGCGCCCGATGCTGCTCAGGAGATCATCTGCCGGTCAGCTCGAGGCGCGTGTAGAGGAAACGTCCGTTGTATCCGAACGGCGAAGCAGGCGGCCACGGAAAGATGTCGAAGCCGTTCCCCTCGTTCATGCCGTCGGGATAGACGTCGAAAATGTTTCGCGCCCCTACGGAAAGCTTGAATCCCTGCATCGGAGTGAACCCGAGCTCCGCGTCCGCGAGTCCCTTCCCTCGATAGTTCTGGACGTCGCTCCCGCTGTAGCTGTAGAGAGAAGATGTGTATTTCCCGTAGTAGGAATAGCGCGCCATTCCGTTCCACGCTCCGCGCCTGTAGAGGCCAGTTACCGTGCTTCGCCACGCCGGGCGCTCCTTGGTGATCGCGAGCAATCCACCCTCGTCGTACTTGTTGATCAGCGTCACTCCAGTGCCTTGAAGCTGCGGCGGGAGAGTAATGTTGTCCTCGTTCGGAATCGTGGTGCGCGTGAAGTTGAAGACGGCGTTGAGACCGGCGGTGCCTCCGAGCGTTGCGACTGTGTAGTCTCCGGTGATGTCGAGTCCGCGGGTGCGGGTATCGATGGCGTTGGTGAAAAACTGCGCGGTCGTGGCGCGAGAACCGACGTTGCGAAGTATCGCGGATACGCTATCCGTGCCATCACCCAGGAATCCCGTGATCGCGATGCGATTGTCAATGGCGATGTAATAGAAGTCGCTGGTGAACGTGAGGTTTTCGACGGGTGTCGTGGCAAACCCGGCGCTGAAGTTTTTCGACGACTCGGGTTTTAGCGGTCGCGCGCCGAGCGCGCGGGCTTCGACCGAGTTGACGGGAAATATTCCGATCTCGAACGGAACGGGATTCCCGGTCGTGGGGTCAGCCTCAAAGTTGGTAACAACGCTCGAGAAGAAGCTCTGATTCAGCGATGGTGCGCGGAATCCTGTGCTCACGGCCGAACGGAGAGTCAGTCGTTGTGTCGGCTGGAATCGCAGCGCCAGCTTGCCCGTGAGCTTGTTGCCAAAATCGCTATAGTGCTCGAAGCGCGTAGCGACGTTCGCGAGAAGCTTTGGAACGAGGTCGCCCTCGAGCTCGAGGTAAGCACCAACATTGTTCCGGTGGGCATCCGCTTCGTCTGCGGGCCGGAAGCCCGGGAAGACCTGTGACCCGGATGGGGCGATGCTGCCATCCTGTGCGGGATGGAAGCCGTTGATGTACGAGGCTGGCTCTCCGGCGATGATCTGATAGCGCTCATTCCGGAAGGCGGTCCCGATCGCGACTGTGACCGGTGATGCGAGTCCCATCGCGTACTCATGACTCGCATCGAGACTGAGAATCGCCTCGGTAAACTGGAGCTCGCCCGCGAAGATGCTCGTCTTGTTGGCAATTCCCGGATCGTCGGCATTGCCCAGAATTCCGTCGGGTCCAGGCGCGCACGCGGTCGTCAGGCATGGACCGAGCGAAGTGTTGAGCGTGTTCTCGAGGTTGTACTTGAACCCATTGTGTCCGACGGTGCCACCGAGGTCGTAGGACCATCCGGAGAACAGTCCGCGAGCTCCTCCCGCGGCGGAGTAATCCAGGACGTCGGGCGCGAACTTGGGAAGGAACCCATCCGGATATATCTGGGGCCAGTTGCGCTGGCTCGAGGGCGGCCGGAAGTATCCGAAGCCGGCGCCCTTTCGAAAGCTGTATCCGCCAAACGCGTACAGGCCCGCCGACGGGTTCGCCGGGTTGAATGGAAAGTTGGCGCTGCCGAAAGTCATGAGATCCTTCGACGAGCCATCTCCCCAGTGGTGATTGGGCATCGCGATCGAGTTGTTCTTGGCGACGAGCTTGCCGTTGACGACCGCATCAGCATCGCCGGCGACGAACATGTCGGTCGGATCGGGGCCGGCCCTGTTCGTCGGCTGCCGATCGCGGTACTCGGCGAACAACCCGAGCGAGCCGCGACCGAGTGGGATACCCCAGCCGCCGTTGACATCGACTGTCCGTCCGTCATGGGGATATGCCGGACGCGATCCACCAGCGTCCGGAAGCGCGGCCGGGTTTTCCTTGGAAGTCATGTACTGCCCGAGATCCCCACTTATAAACGGAGCGAATGCGCCTTCTTTCAAGACAACGTTCACAACGCCGGCGATGGCATCCGATCCGTATTGGGCGGCGGCCCCATCACGCAGAATCTCGATGCGGTCGATGGCGCCGGCCGGAATCGCGTTCATGTCGACGCCGCTCGACCCCGCGCCCTGGCCCGCGCCGTAGTAATGCGTGAGCGCGGTGTGATGGCGGCGCTTGCCATTCAGCAGCACGAGCGTGTGGTCGGGACTGAGGCCGCGCATCGTGAAGGGTCGCACGATCTCGGTCGCATCCGACACGCTTTGTCGGGGGAAGTTGACCGATGGCGAGAGCTGAGAAAGAATCTGGGATGTCTCCGTTGTCCCCTGGGAGTGGATCTGCTCAGGCGTGAATACATCGACCGGCACGGCGAGCTCTTCGGCGGCCGTATGTCGGGCTCGCGATCCAATCACGACATCGGTCAGCGATATCGCGGCGTGGTTAACCAGGAAATCCTGCCTCACCGTCTGGCCGTCTGCGACGGTCACGCTGGCTGTAGGTGTGACATAACCAAGCCGTCGCACGCGCACAGTGTAATTACCGCTCGGAACGCGCGAGATTACGTAGTCGCCATTATCTCTGCTGGTCGCCCGGAGACCGCCCGGATCGAGGACGATTACGGCTTGTGCTATGGGCACACCGGTTGAATCCGCGATCCGGCCGCGGATCGTGCCGCCTTGAGCGGCGGTGGTTTTCGGAGTGAAGAGAAGCGCGAGAACCGGGAGGGCGAGAACGAACAGCAGCTGGCGCAGGGAGCGTCGCATAACACCTCGTCGTGGTAGGATATCGCGGACCTCGAAAAGACCTTACGCCTTGAAACGAAGTTCTGCAAGTAAAAACGGTTTGAACGTCTTTACGATTCTCGGGCCTCCTTCGATGAATCCAACAGCTGACTTGAGGAGGTCGCGGTTAGAACGATCCGTTCCTGTCGCGGTGCCTTCCGGTCTCGAGCCAGGGCGTCAGCGTGATGCTGAATCGTGGCGAGCGCCTCACGCCCGGCGCCGCAAGCAACGGTACTCCGTAGTCGAGGCGAATGCTCGACCTCCCTGCCTTGCGCGGAGAGAGCCCGAGGCCAACGCCGACGACCCCTACTGTAACGTCCTCCGACCCGACACCCGATGTCGCGGGATCCCATCGCTTTGACAGAGCGCCGAAGATCGAACCATCCAGCTCCAGTGAAGACCCAACGGGACGAATGTGCCTCGAGCGATTAATCGACATCGTCAAAGCCGATTCGGCGAGACGTACGGTTGGTGGCACGAATGCGAGGGCCCGATCGAAAATGGTCAGAGCGCGAACGTCCGGGTCAGGATCGGTGAGCTGTTCTGCCGCTATCGTCAATTCCCACACGCCGTTGGAGGCCGCGTGCGTGGCGGATACGGCGGCCCGATCGCTGGCCGAGTGCCAGTCGGCGGCCCCGGTGTACCCTGACGCCCAGACATCACCCACGACGCGACTGCTCCGCGTTGGAAGCCATTCGCGTCCGATCCACGCATCATAGTGCGTCATGAAACTCGAGCCGCTTGCCTCCCCCTGTCCGGTAAGATCTCGAGATGTCACAGCACCTCTGCCGAGCCCAACGACGAATTCGCCCTCGAACGTGCGCGGGATATCGATGACTGCCCCGCCGGCCAACAGCCAGGTGAGCGTGTCATAACTGCTCGAGACCAGGGAGAGGCCGACTTGCGGACCGGTGAAGCGGCGATCGATGCGCTCCGGACCGATGACCTGGTCCTTCGATGCGGCGGCGAGCGAAGTGAGCTCGGATTCTACGCCGCCCAACAGGTATACGACGTGGCTCGAGGTCAGCGGAGATAGTCGAATGCCAGCGATCAGGTCACCGCCCGTCCGCTCGATCTGCGCGCCGGTCGCACTCCTTGGCTCGTATTGCTGGTCCCAGAAATCGAGCTGCGCGCGCCAGCGATCCGCGAGGCTCGCCTGTCGGCGCGCGAAGGAGAGCGAGCGAACGGTTCCCTCGTAGTAGCGCTGATATTGGGCACGGGTTCCGACACCGGTGCCGAAACCGAACGCGTCCTGCGTCGAGATTCCAGCGCCGAGAGATCGATTGTGGGAGACGAGACTCAGCGAAACCGTTCGGCCGGTGCCGAGGAGATTCCGCTCCGTAAGCCCGATTCGGGGTGAGCTGCCGCCTACCTTAATGTCGGGGCGAGTGGTCCACGCATCTCGCGTGACCACCTTCAGCGCGAGCGATTCCCCAACGGGAGCCACGCACCTTACTGCTTCGACGCGGGCATTGTCGAGGAACTGCAGCTTTCGCAGGCGTCGCAGGGATTCCGCGACGCGAAGCGTGTCCACCGTGTCTCCCGGAGCAAAGAGAAGCTCCCGGCGGATGATTTCGGGACGTGTTCGGACGTGCATTTTCGCGATCGCGCGACCGCGCCTGCCGAGATTGGGGCTCGACGTTATCACTACGACCGAGTCGATTCGGTGCCCGGAGAGCGAGCCAAGCGTCACTTCCGAACTCGAGACGGAGCATGCCTGCGGCTCCTGCGCGTTCGCGAGAGCCGCGGATAAGAGAACAAGAAGACCCGGAGTAAAACGCATTAGGACGATAATAGGCGCGTTAACTGTCCCCGACATGACATTAACCCCAGCAGTCCCCACCCGGGCGTAAAAAAATTGTTAAGACTGCCCGTAGCCAATGCCCGGTCCTGATCGTCCTGATGGTGAATCTTTCACAGAGACTGGGGACATGCGCAGCAAAACCATACTTTCGATTTCTTTACTCTCGTTCGCTGCCCTGAGCAGCGCGTGCTCGCGGAACAAGGTTGCCGCCGCGCCGACGCCGTCAAACGCATCAGCAGCAACCGACATCGCCGATCGCGAAAACGCCAAGCTGCGGGCCGATGCAGATCGTGCCGGCAGTGAGCGCGTTGAAGCCGAGAAGACACTGGCTTCAGATCGGAGCGCCATCACCACGCCCGTTTTCTTTCAGTTCGATCGGTCGGAAATCACGGATGAGGGAATCCGCCAGCTCGATCAGAAGGTTGACGCGCTTCAGCGTAATCCTTCCGTCCGCATCCGCGTCGAAGGTAACGCCGACGACAGCGGCTCCGACGAATACAACATGGCGCTGAGTCAGCGTCGCGCTGGTATCGTCAATCGTTATTTGACCGAACGCGGAATCGATGCGTCGAGAGTTCAGATCGTGAGCTACGGCGAAGAGAAGCCCGCGTGCACGGTTTCACGCGACGACGACTGTCGTGCGAAGAACAGACGAGACGAGTTCGTAATCCTGTCTGGCTTGTAGATCTCCTGAAGCAAAAGCGCCCCGTCCGGTTCGCCGGCGGGGCGTTTTTGTTTTGTCGAAGCCTCTTTGAGTAGCTGGGGGGAGACTCGAACTCCCGACCCCGGCATTATGAGTGCCGTGCTCTAACCAGCTGAGCTACCCAGCCATGCTACAAATCTGCGCAATTACGTGACGCCGTTGAAGCGCCGCGGGTTACTGACACAAACGGCCGACCCTTTCGGGTCGGCCGCGTGCTTGAGTGGCGGGGGCGGGATTTGAACCCGCGACCTTCGGGTTATGAGCCCGACGAGCTACCAGGCTGCTCCACCCCGCGATGAGATGAGCAATCTACGCAGCGGGAGCATCAAGTCAACCGATTTAGAGCGCAATTCGGACGATTAAGCGCGCTATTTGGATTTTATTTCCGGTTGTTGTTACCTGGAGCGTCGCCAAACCGGTAAAGAATCTCCTTGTCGCCCCGCACCATCCCGAATTCCTCGCGCGCGATCCGTTCCTGCGTGGCGCTGTCGCTCTTCACCAGCTTGAGAAATCGTCCGAGCGAGTCGACCTGCCGCTGCAGCGAGTCCACCTCGCGAGTGAGAGTTTGCGTCCGCGAATGCAGCACATAGAGGTCACGGGTGCTGTATTCCCCGCCCTGCACCGCGAAAAAGAGCGCGACGACGATGAGCGCCCACCAGACATATCGCTTCATCGCGCTACGCCGCTCGCTTCATTGAGCTATTCCAGGCCGTAGATCGCGCCGCCCGGATATTCCGCGACAGCACCAAGCTGCTCCTCGATCCGGAGGAGCTGATTGTACTTTGCCACGCGGTCGGTGCGGCTCGCCGAACCAGTTTTGATCTGCCCCGCGCCGGTCGCAACGGCGAGATCGGCGATGAAGGTGTCCTCCGTTTCGCCCGAACGGTGCGATATGATCGACTGATATC
>JBGQIT010000158.1:0-6567 GCA_041498575.1 Gemmatimonadaceae bacterium | reverse complement strand
GGCCCATTCCCGGGTGAAATAAAAAAAGGCCACCGATTGGTGGCCTTTTTCCCTGACGACGCAGGCTTACTCGTCCTCTTCCTCTTCGAAGGCGAGAGCATCGGCCTCGCGGACGCGGTCGAGCATGGCCTTGACCGGAACTGCTATCCCCCGGTCGTTCAGCACGGATTCGTTGCTGGATCCGCGCTGGAACCAGCTTCCCACTCCAGGCGTTTTCTCTGTACCGCTCGCACCAAGCGCCTCCTCGTCAGGGGCGTTATCCGAACCATACACGTCCATTCGACCTCCACGGGTTTACTGTCCCTTGCAACCATACCTACGATACCCCAAAACAGGAGTTTCGAGTCGTTGCAAGAAGCTACAACTTGGACCCAAACCCTCCAATAGGAAGACGATATCCGAGGCCGAACTGGTACAGTTGGAATCGCTATTTACCGGATGGTTTTCGGGTCGATTCCCATAGTAGCGAAAATCCGGCCAACTGCCTCGCCAATCTTGTTATTGGGGGTGCTGGCGCCAGCGGTCACTCCGATCCTGACTGGACCTGTGCTCGGTATCCAGTCGCCGGACGCAGTTTCTTCCTTGCCACCGAGGGGGCGGTGGCGGATCGTGCCGGAGGCTGGATCGATGTCGTCGGCATCCTCGACGTGGAAGGTGCGGACAGTCTCAGAACAGAGAGCCGCCAGTGACATCGTGTTGCTGGAGTTGTATCCGCCGATAACAACCATCACGTCGAGGGGCTCGCGCAACAGCTCAACCACGGCGTCCTGACGCTCCTGAGTGGCGCTGCAGATCGTGTCGAACGTCCGGAAATTTTCCTTCGCGTATTCGTCTCCGCGGGCGCGCACCATTGAGCGTCCCACCAGCTCGCCGATCGCGAGAGACTCGCGGGCCAGCATCGTAGTCTGATTGGCAACGCCGATGCGCCGGAGATCGCGCTCGGGATCGAAATTGGGAGACGCCGCGTGCGCAAAACGCTCCATCAGAGCCGATGCGCTCAGGCGACCTTCGATGAAATCGCAGACCAGCTGCGCCTCTTCCATGTTACGGACTATGAAGTACTGACCGCCTTCGTACTTCTCCGCCTGCGACGCCGTCGCGCGCGTCTCTTCATGGTAATGCTTGCCGTGAATGAGCGAGGTGAGTCCATCTCGCGCGTAACTCTCCACTCGCTTCCAGACGTTGAGCACGGAGCCGCAGGTCGTGTCGACCATCACGCACCCGATCTGGCGAAGGACCTCGAAGTCCCTGATCGTCACTCCGAAAGCCGGCAGAATGACCACATCTTCCGCCTTCACTCCACTGAAATCGATGTGCCCATTCTCGGGCATGAGGAAAGTGATCCCCATCGCCTGGAGTTTGGAGTTCACGTGCGGGTTATGGATGATCTCACCCGCCAGATAGATAGTACGATCCGGGAACTTCTTTCTGGCCTGATACGCGTAGTCAACCGCGCGCTCGACTCCGTAGCAGAAGCCAAACTCCTTCGCTAAACGGATGGTTACATCGCCGACCGTGAGGGAGTATTCCCGATCCTTGAGCAGGTCTACCAGGTGACCCGTGTAGTCAGAATCCAGTTCGGACTGGATCTCGGATTTCAACCCGAAACCTTTCCGAAAGTAGGTCGGTGCCCCAGTTCCGTTTGGGGTGCTGGCCTGCATATTCCCATGGGGTGGGGTTGTGGTCCCGCCCGGAACCGGCCCCTTCACCGATGTATCAGACATACCCTGAATCTAGCAGTGACCTACCGTTAATGCGCTTCGATAAACGACGATGACCGAGTCATTCGGAGCGTACCCCGCCGAACAAACAATGGCGTCCGCTGAAGGCACGCCATCGATTCCATTCACTCCCGCCATCACGCGTCCGCCGGGTCTCGTTCGACCCGCGCCTCTCGTCAAAGGCGATACCATCGGCGTGGTAGCTCCGTCGTACGCCGCGCAGCAGGGATGGCTCCTCCGCGGAGCGAAAGCAATGGAAGAAGCAGGTTACAAAGTGATCCTCTGCGACGAGATCGGCCGGTTCCGCCGCTTCCAGCAACGTGAGGACGAACGGCGCGCTGAAAACCTGATGGGCATCTGGCTCAACCCCGAGGTGAAAGCGGTCATCGCGGGAACCGGTGGTTACGGGGCCGTGAGACTACTCCCTTATCTCGACCCTGATGTGTTCCGCCGAAATCCCAAAGCGTTTGTGGGATACTCGGACATCACGGCGCTGCATCTATGGCTGATGCGCCGAGCGCAGCTGCGCGTCTTCCACGGTCCAACGCTCGACGATCTTTTCCCGGGAGGGGGCGATCCCTCAGCCCGCTCCCTTCTGACCGCGCTCACCACCCCGCGCCCCGAAACTGAGCTCGGGCGCGAAATCGCGCGGGCGGTGCGGCCGGGCAGGGCCGTCGGTCGACTTACCGGCGGAAATCTTTCCCTCGTACAGCAGACCGTTGGCACGCCATACGAGATCGATACCCGGGACGCGATTCTTTTTCTCGAAGAGACTCGCGATCCGATGTCGGTCGCCGACGAGCGGCTCCTCCACCTTCGCGCGGCGGGACTGCTGCACAATGTCCGGGGCATCGTCTTCGGTCAGCTCTCGCTCGATCGGTCGGAAGAGGACGAGTTCGAGGATTTCCTTCTCGACCTCGTCTCCGATCTCGAGGTGCCGATTCTCATGGACTTCCCCGCCGGCCACGAGGTCCCGAATCTCACGCTCCCGCTCGGAACCGAGGTGGAGCTCGTCGCCGACGAAACGACGGGTTGGCTTTCCTACCGCGAGGACGCGCTCGCGTTCCCCGAGGAGAGACCGCGACTCAGTTTGGTGTAACGCTCAGAGTCCGCCCGCTTTGATTGTCGCATCGACAGCGATGCACCACACATGAATCAGCATCAGATGCACTTCCTGGATGTACGCTCCTTCCTCGCTCGGCACGGCAATAATATGGTCGGCGTCGCCACCAGTCAGGCCATGCTTCCCGCATAGCGCAATCGTAACCGCGCCTTTGTCCTTCGCGGCTTTGAGTCCGCGCAGCACGTTCTCGGAGCGGCCGCTCGTTGTGATGCCGACGACAGCATCACCCATTACCGCCAGTCCCTCGACCTGACGCTCGAACAGCGCGCCGTATCCGAAGTCGTTGGCGATGCAGGTGACGACTCCCGCGTCAGCAACGAGCGAGATCGCGGGTAGAGGCCTCCGCGTCTCCTTGTAGCGGCCAATGAGCTCTTCGACGAGATGGCTAGCCTGGGTCGCGCTGCCTCCGTTCCCGAATGCGAGAAGCTTCCCGCCGCGCGCGAGGCAGGAGATGATGGCCTCCGCGGCCGCGTCAGAAGCGGGCTGGAGCGAAGCGATACAAGCATCGATGACTTTCTGATGCTCGGTGAAATGCTCGGCGAAGTGTTGTGCTGGCATGCGCGGATTATACGGGTGAGAGCAGGCGGCGCCAGTGCGCGTCGCGGCTACCGTCCACGTCGGCGGCGCCTGGAATCCGAACTTCGCCCGGGACCGCGAGCAGGTCCGCCCTGGTTCGAGCCACCTCGTCCACTCTCACGCGTGCGCGGACCACCACGAGATCCGCGTCGCGCTCCATGCCGGTGATCGCCACCCCTCCGGTGCCGCCGAAACTCGCCCGCTATCCGCCGCACTTCGCGCTCGGCGTGCGACAACATGCTGCGATCGTCCTGCGTTTCCTCGACTTCGTCCGGCGACCACGGCTGCTTGAGACGCTCCTGGAGCTCGTCGAGCGTTTCCGAGCGCACTGCTCCACGCTGACCGCGGAGCACTACGAAGCGCACCGGACGATCGAGCTCGGGAATTTCCGCGTCCGTGAGCGTGCGCGCGAGCTTTTCCGGGAGACGAAGTCGGGCCACGCCGCGACGCTGACCATCGCGATCCTCCACGTCGTAGTCGATCTCGACCTCGCGAGCACGAATCGTGACCTGGTTTGGCAAACGCTCGATTCGGTCTCGGATATCGGGGGGAACGAACTTGTTGATATCGACCGCAAGTCTGGCCGACTGGAAGTCATCCATCGAGCCGACGCCAGCGAGCTGCTCTTCGTACAATGCGATGAGCTCGGGCAAGCCAAGACGTTTCGTCTCGCCGCCGGAGCGCTTGTACGCCTCGCGGATCTCCTCGATCGCCTCGCGGTTTTTTTTCACCGCAAAGTGCCGGGCTTCGCCCCGAGCCAATGCTTCCGCCAGAGCGCGCCGGGCTTCCTTCGCCAGGTCTGGTGGAAAATCCTCCACCGTCTCCACCTCGCTCTCGAGCTCGAAGCCGAAATATTCCACTGTTCGCTTCAGCATGAGCGGACCGTGTTTTCGGCGCGGATCGTAAACCACCTCGACCTTGCCGCGCGTCGCGTACCGCCGGATCAGCTCCATCGGAATTTGCGTGCCTTCGATCGCTGCGCGGGGAATACCGGAACGATCGGCGAAATAGCGGAGATCGCCCGCAATCGCCCCCCAGCTGCCCGCCACACTCGTCTTGGAGACGCGTGCCTCGGTTCCGTCGGCAGTGTGCTCGTCGATGACCAGATCGAAGGGCATGTACTGCGCGAGCAGCTCCGTGAATTTTCGATAGATGTGATCGCGCGCGTTCACCATTTTCGTCGGCAGCTCCATGCCGAGGGCGCGATAGATGCTCGCGGTCGCGAGCGCCGCATCTTCGATGGCTTTCACCAGCACTCCGCGCTGCTCAGCCCAGCTTTCGATGCTCTCATCGAAGAGGTGCCGCGGCAGACCGTACACTTCCCCGATATAGCCGCAGTGCGAGAAAGCCTCCGCGTAGAGGTTGTACGCGGTGAGATGATCGCTGCCGGGCACAATGACGCCGGAGAGATCACGCTCCTCGCGCGTCATTCGGTGCAGTGACTCGATCGAGCTCATCACCGCCAGGTAGGGAACGAGCTCATCGTCGGCATTCACCAGTAGCTCCGCCCACGGCCGATCGACCGGCATCGCCTCGACGGATTTTCCGTAACGCGAGAGCCTTCCGTTCTCTATGATGCCCCGCTCCTCGAGCAGCGACACCGCTTTGCGATAGGCGACGCGATCGAGCGGAACAGGCAGATCCAGCTGGTCCGCGGCGACGCCGAGATCCGCGCACGTCATCGCGACGCGCTCGGAATCTCCCGCCAGCTGGAACTCCGGCGCGGTCGGTCTGAGCGAGGAGAATTGAATGTCGCGATCGGAGAGTATGAACACCCTTCCTCCGGCGACGCGACCATGAACGCGGCCAGCCATCTGGAGAATCTCGTTGGCGCCGAGGTGAAGCCGGGTGAGGACGTTCTTGCCGCGCTCGATGACGTTGCTGAAACGAGTGTCGTCGATGACAACCGTGTCGAGACCTTGAACGTTGAGCGCGCTTTGCCCCGCCGCCGTCATCGCCAGGAAATAGGGCTTCTTCTCTTCGCCCTCGAGAAATGGGCGAATTATCCTGATTGGCTCGCCACCGTGATAGAACGCGCTGTTGATTCGGGGGAAGCGCTCCCCAACCAGTTCCGCCGCCTCCTCAACGCCCGCTCGCGTCGGAAGGAACATCCCGACCCCGCGACGCTCCTTTACGACCTGCTGCAGAAACCGGTCGTCGAGAAAGGTCCGCGGATCCTTGCGTATGATCTTCACGTCCGCCGCTTTCGATGGATCGAACGCGGAGGTTTCAAGCACGGCCGCCGCGTTGAGGTAACGCGCGTAGAACGTCGGATCGACGGTCGCGGACAGCCAGATGAACCGACACCCAACTCTCTTTCCGAGGGCGAGGCAGAGCTCGAGCTCCGCGGATGTCTGATGGATCTCGTCCACGACCAGCGTGTCAGTTGGAAGTATGTCTCCGTCCTGGAACCAGCGACGCGCGATTCCCGTCGTCACCACAATCACGTTCCAGCTTGGCGTCTCCGGCGTCGCTTCACGCTCGCGGTTCACCACCCCGACTTTCAAAGTGTCGGTGCCAAGAATCGTCTCCGCGATCGGGCGAATGGAGAGCGTCTTACCAGTGCCCGTGCCGGCGACGATCCCAAATCCCTTTCCGGCGGCGGCGAGATCGCGGATCTCCGATCCGTGCTGCTTCTCGAGAGTCGTCTGGATCCGCAGGCCGAGCGCCAGCTCAATTGTCTCGCAGGCGGCGCGAGTCGGGGCAATTACGATCAGCCGGCCAGTTGGCGGCTCGGCCGCGACGTAGGCCGCGTGGTCGGGCGGGAGATATCTATCGGTAACAGTGCGCTGCATTCACCGTGGAAATTGCCTACATCGCTCCCGATGCGAAACGGCCCCGGGAGATTCTACTCACCCGGGGCCGCCTCTATTTCAGGAGAAACTGTTAGTCCTTGCCCTTGTGCTTGCCCTTGCCATTGCCATTGTCTTTTCCATGTCCGTTGCCCTTCCCTTCTGCATTGCTGGCGACATTGGAGCGATCGTCGGCGCGTACGACCGGACGATTGTCGTCGTTACCATCGTGCTGCCCCTTCCTATACTGCTTGTCCTGTTCCTTCTGCTGCTTCCTCAGATCCTTCTCCTGCTGCTTTTGCTCCTTCCGCCACTGCTTGTCGTTGTTGTCGTTGTAGCGGCGGGTGCTGAGGAT
>JBGQIT010000157.1:0-6591 GCA_041498575.1 Gemmatimonadaceae bacterium | reverse complement strand
AAGTTCATCGCCGGGTTGCCGATGAATCCCGCCACGAATCTGTTCTTCGGCTTTTCGTAGAGGTTGAGCGGCGTGTCGATCTGCATCACGTGCCCTTTGTTCATCACGACGATTCGGTCGCCCAACGTCATCGCCTCGACCTGATCGTGGGTGACGTAGATCATCGTCACCTTGAGCTCCTGGTGCAGGCGCGCGATCTCGCGCCGCATCGAGACCCGCATCTGGGCGTCGAGATTCGAGAGCGGCTCGTCGAACAGGAAAACCTGCGGCTGCCTGACGATCGCGCGACCGAGTGCGACGCGTTGCCGCTGGCCGCCGGAGAGCTGGCGCGGCTTTCGATCGAGGTACTCGTCCAGACCCAGTGTCGCCGCGGCAATCCCGACGCGCTTATCGATCTCATCCGCCGACATGCTCCTGAGCTTGAGCGCGAATCCCAGGTTTTCTCGCACCGACATGTGCGGGTAGAGGGCGTAATTCTGGAATACCATCGCGATGTCGCGCGCCTTCGGTGGCACGTCGTTCACGATGCTGTCGCCGATCTTCACGGTGCCGGCGCTGATCGACTCGAGGCCGGCGATCATGCGAAGCGTCGTGCTCTTCCCGCATCCCGATGGGCCGACGAGAACCACGAACTCGCCATCTTTCACATCAAGATCGACGCGATCGACCGCTACCTGCTGGGCCCCTTCACTGTAAATTTTACGGACGCCATTGAGCGTTACACGCGCCATGCTGTTTTCCTCGCAATCGTAAATCGCCCAATTGAATGAATAGCGACTACCGGTTCCCCGATGATTTCCTGTGGGGAACAGCGACTTCCGCGTACCAAATCGAAGGATCTCCCACTGCCGACGGCGCCGGTCGCAGCATCTGGCATCGCTTCTCGCACACTCCGGGTAACACCTGGCTCGACCAGACGGGCGACGTCGCCTGCGACCATTACCGGCGCTACAAGGACGATGTCGCGATCATGGCCGAGCTGGGAGCGAACGCCTATCGGTTCAGCATCGCGTGGGCGCGCATTTTTCCGCAGGGCACCGGAGCGGTCAACAAAAAGGGTATCGATTTCTATTCGCGGCTCGTCGACGAGCTGCTGAAGCGCGGGATCAAGCCGAACGCCACCCTCTACCACTGGGATCTCCCCGAAGCGCTCGACGACCGTGGAGGCTGGCTCAATCCCGACATCGCGAAGTGGTTCGGCGACTACGCCGGGACGATGTTTGAGGCCCTGGGCGATCGCGTCGAGATGTGGTCCACTCTCAACGAGCCGTGGGTGGTGACGGACGGCGGATATCTGTCGGGCGCTCTGGCGCCGGGTCATTCGAGTCTGTTCGAGGCGCCGATCGCGACCCACAATCTTCTCCGCTCTCACGGCACGGCGGTACAGCGATTCCGCTCCAGCAAGGCCGCGAACACGGGCAAGATCGGCATCACGGTAAACCTGGAGCCCAAGTATCCGGCGTCGGACTCTCCGGAGGATCTCGCGGCGACGCGCCGTGCCGACGCCTACATGAACCGCCAGTTCCTCGACCCGGTTTTCCTCGGCCACTACCCCCAAGAGATGCGCGAGATCTTCGGTGAAGCGTGGCCGGAGTGGTCCGACGACGACATGCGGCTGATCAAGCAGTCGATCGACTTTCTGGGAGTCAACTATTACACGCGCCGAGTCGAGCGATATCATCCGGACCATCTGCCACTGAAGACGAGGCACGTCCCGCAGCCCCAGCACATCGAGACAGACACGAAGTGGGAGGTCTTTCCCGAGGCTCTCACTCGCGTGTTGCTTTGGGTGACCGAGAGATATGGAAAGCCGCCGATTTACATTACCGAGAACGGCGCTGCGTTCTACGACCCCCCGCACACGATCGATGGCAAGATCGAGGATCCACTGCGCGTGGAGTATTACCGCCTCCACCTGCGCGCGGCGCACGAGGCCATGAAGCAGGGCGTGAATCTGCGCGGCTACTACGCATGGTCCCTTTTCGACAACTACGAGTGGTCCTTGGGCTACTCCAAGCGCTTCGGCATCGTGCACGTCGATTACTCGACGCAGCAACGAACGATCAAATCGTCGGGCCGATACTACGCCTCGGTGATCGCATCGAAAGGCGCCATCCTCGCGAAGTGATGCTTCGTTTCCTTTAGATCTCTGCTTGGGTCGGCACAGATCCTTAACCGCGCTCACTTCCCGGGATCTGCGCGCGTTCGTTGGCATCACTTCGCGTAGCGGATCGTAACGATCGATGGAATCTTGCGGACTCGTACTTCTGCGCCCCGAATCGCGACTGGAACGCCATCGACTGCCGCAGACAGGATCGGTTGGTCGAGCGGGCTGTAGACCACGATCCCACCAGAGGGCATACGAATTCCGGCACGAAGGTTGATCGTGACCACTTTGCCGATTGCGCGCATGTCGTAGTTGATCGGGCCGTACTCGGTGCTCAGGTTCGAAACCTTGACTCCCGGATCTTCCTTCACCCACTCGTCACGCACACCCGCACCAATCACTAGCGAGCTGTCGCTCTCGCGCTCATAGGCCAGCATGTCGAGGAAGCTCCGGATGTAATCGCTGCCCACCCAGGTGTGCGGCATGTCGCCGATGAATTTGGGCGTCTTCGGATCGCGATACACAACTTCCGCCCATTGATGCCACGCAGCGGGGCGCTGACCAGTGAAGAAGAAATCGAGCAGCTCGTGCGCGCGCGCACGCTGACCCAGTTGGATGTGCGTGCCCACGGTGCGCAGTTCGTACGGCGTGTAGACATCCCAGGGTTTGACGCCCAGGCGCCGAAGGCGGGCGTCCTGGAAATACTTGTCGAACGTGCGCGCCAGCAGCGGACCTGGAAGACGTCCCGCCTCTCCCCCCGGACTCACGGCGATCGTCGTCGACGTCGCGTCGAAATCCGCCAGCTCCACCGAGCCTGGGATGTAGTCGATCTTGCGCTGGATCACCACCTGCCGAATCGATTCGAACAGATTCGCGCGAAAGCTGTTCCGGATCTCCGCGAACTTCGCCGCCTCGGGCTTGTCCAGCTCCCTGGCGATGAACGCCGCGTCCTTGAATCCCCTCAGCGCGAAGAAATCATCCCAGTAGGAATGCATCGGTTTCGCACTGTAGCCTTCATGACTTATGGACTGCGGCAATAATCCGTAGAAGGGCTTGTTAGCGCCAATGGTGTACTGCTGCGTCATCCTTTCGTGGCGAAGTGAATCCATGTACGCCACCGCCTTGGCCACGTGCGGCCACATTTTCTCCAGCTCCGCCTTATCTCCGGTGTGCCGATAGTACTCGGCCACCAGATAAATGAACTCGCCGTGGCTGTCGTTCTCCGGCACCGGCGTCGCGCCGTGCTCGTCGACGCAGCACGGCACCTTGCCGTTGTCGTACTGGTACGGAGCATACCAGTCGATGAAATCCTTGACGTCCTTGTCGTGGCCGAGTCGCAACAGCGCGGTCGACGTCAGCGAGCCGTCACGGATCCACGAGCGCGAGTAGCTGCGGGACCCAGGCTGGATCGCGGCGCCATCACGATTGATGAGAATGTCCGCCAGCTGCGCGCGCATCGTCTGCGTGTACCGCGCCGCCGAGGGCGGAAGCGTGATGCTCACCGGTCCCATCTTCTCGCGCCACTCGCCGGCGGTCTTCTCGAGCTGCGACGAGACCGCGCGCTCACCCTGTCCCGGGAGCAAGGTGATCCCGGGAGCTGTGGCGGCCGACGGTTCCGGAGTCGCGCCCGGCTGCGGGGCGACTACCTGGGTCGGCGGAGCAGCGTACGCGCTTCGCGCCGCGGAGAGCAGCTGCGCGAGGTTCAGATCGCCACCGTGCAGCGGCACCGCGAGGTCGATCGGACTCGACGTCGCGTGCGGACCCAGCTCGAGCTGATACGCGAACGCAGCGGAGGCGTGGCCGTTTGGATCGGTGGCGGATATGGACGTGGGGACTTTTCCAGTGCGCAGCCAGTCCACAATGTTCCCCTCGTCGAAGGTCACGGCGCCGAACCCGCTGATAGACGCGAGCGAGCGGACGAACTTGTTGCCGGTGACGCGCGCGGACGAGCCTTGCAGGGAGATCGAGTCTACGTGCGCAACCCCGCCCGCGAGATTCAGGAATTGCCACGGCGGATTGACCTGTAAAGGTCGCAGCGCGAGGAAGAGAGTGAGCTTTTTGTAGGCGCGGGAATTGTTGGTGATGCGATACCGCGCATAGAGGATCGAGGAATCGACGGGACCCGCGGCGAACGGGCTGATGGTGAGATCGAGATCCTTGGTGCTCCAGACCACCTGCGGAAACGGCAGCGCTTCTGCATTCGACGCGACCGATGTGTTCGCATCGTTCCAGGTCACAAGCTTGCCGTCGGTGTACAGGAATGGCTCGATCGAGAACTGGCCACGCCCCACCTCGATCATCCCCTCCTCATTGATCAGCGCCTCGGCGCTGTCGCGATCGACGCCGATCACCGTCCAGTAGGATTGCTCGCTGGAGAGATATCGCGGGTAGCTTCCGCGCGGCGAGTCCTTCGCCAGCGCAAAGAAGAAATCGTTCTCGGTGACGGCCCAGTCGAACGGCTTGACGCTGATGTCGCGGATTCCGTAGCCGGCCTTGTTCTCCGGTGACTTGAGTACGATGCGCAGATAGCGCGCATCGCCCTCCGGCGTGTACAGGTGATCGCGAAGTAGTGGGGATAGGGCGATCGCTGTCTTGCTCGACGAAGCCTGCGAAACTGGAGATCCAGACGTTCGGTTGACCGTGTAGAGAGTTCGCCATGTCTGTTTGTCGGGCGAGGCTTGTACCTCGTAGGAATTGGCGCGACGCCCCGGCTCCCAGCTGATCACGAGCCCGCCGAATTCCCGTCGTCTCTGGAAATCGATGTCAATCGTTTCAGCGCCGGCTGGCACCGACCCCGGCGCGCTTGCGGTGGCGGGCGTTACAGTGGGACTTACGCGCAGAGGCGCGCTCCGCCAGGCAGTCATGAGATCGGCGTCAGTCGCCCGATAGGCGTCGTAACCCTGTGCCTGCGATGATGCGGACGTGGCCGGGGCGGGATAGAAGCGCGTATCGGGCTCGAGCGGTGTGACAACGAGATCATCGAGCCAGATGCTTCCCTTCCCACCCGAGCCCGCGGTGATCGCCAGCTCTATTGCGGCGAATTGTTTCAGATCCTTGTCCGTGGTCGGCCCCCAGGCAAAGGAGATCTGCCGCTTCTTCCGCGTAATCGTCTTCCAATCCTTCGGGAAGACGAAGTTCGGATTGTTGGACCACCAGACGTTGTCGCCCGTCGAGTCGATCAGCTTGAACTCGAGCGTGTTGGTTGGCGCATCGCCCTTGATAGCGAACGAGAACTCATAATTCTGCGGCAGCGCCAGATTGAACGGCCGATGGATGACGGCGTAACCGCCGTGTCCGTGGAAATCGAAATCCACACGCATCGCCTTTCCGTGCGCGCCGTTGGGTTCCGGGTGGACGGAGATCTCCACCCCCTCCGCCGGCGTGGCGGTCCATTGACTCACAGAGTCGAACGAATCCAATACTATAGTAGGCACGCTTGTTTGCGTGGCCGCGGCCACCGGCACGGCCGGCACCACGGTGGGAATCGGAGTAGGCGTGGGCGGATTCGATGGCGGGGATGTAGTCGTGGGCGTTTGTGCTTGCGCCTGCAGCGCAAGGATGCCACTCAGAATCAGAACGGAAGAACTACGAATCATCCTTTAACGCTCCCGGCCATTACGCCCTGGATGTAGTAACGCTGCAAGAAGAGAAACACGGCTAGCACCGGAATGACCGTCAATACTGACCCGGCCATCATGAGCTCTGTGTCCATCACGTGCTCGCCCGACAGATTCGCGAGCGCGACCGGCAGTGTGTAGTGGGCCTCGTCGCTCAGCACGATCAACGGCCACATGAAGTCGTTCCACGTCGCCAGGAAAGTCCAGATCGCGAGCGTTGCCAGAATCGGCAGAATTCCGGGCACTACGACGGACCAGTAAATCCGCAGCTCGGACGCACCATCAATTCGCGCGGCATCGAGCATGTCGTCCGGAATCGAGAGCGCGTACTGCCGGATGAGGAAAATCCCGAAGATGCTGGCCATCCCCGGGATGATCACGCCCCAGTAGGTATTGATGAGATGAAGGTTCTTCATCAATAGAAAGAGCGGTAGCATGGCCACCTGCACCGGCAGCACCAGCCCGAGCGACAGAATGCGAAACGTGCGATCGCGGCCGCGGAACCTGAGCTTGGCGAAGGCGTAGCCCGCCAGAGAGTTGATCACCAGGGACACGCTCGTCACGATCACCGCAATCAGCGCGCTGTTGAACAAGTAGCGGCCAAGGTTGAGCCGTGTGAACAACTCCCGATAGTGGATGAAGGTGATACTGGTCGGGATCAAGTGCGGCGGATAAGTACTCGCCTCGCCCGTGGGCATGAACGACGCCGACAGCATCCAAAGCATGGGCATAAGCGCGATCAATGCGCCGATGATTAACAGTGTGTACAGGGCGATTTGAGAGATGCGACGCCGAGTCCGCGCCGAGTCAACTCGCCCGTAGCCCCCAGCCGACCCGCCGACAGCCCCCGGCCGGTAGTCATAAGTT